>NZ_JASCPK010000086.1:0-25275 GCF_029959385.1 Pseudomonas sp. PS01303 | reverse complement strand
GCTCGCGATAGCGTCCATCCAGCCAACATCAATATTGAATGACCCACCGCCATCGCGAGCAGGCTCACTCCTACAAGGACTTTGCATGCTTACCCAGACCCCAAACCCGCCACCAACACTGTGGGAGCGGGCTTGCCCGCGAAGGCGTCAGCCCATCCAACCTAAACCCAACAGCCATAAGTCCCGCTCAACTATTCCCCAACAACCTCAACATAACTCGACTCCCCACCCCCACTCGCCCCCGATAGCCAGCCCCACACAAAACTCAACGTCGTCCACCCCGCCTCATCAACCCCCACCGTCCCCCGCGACCAACCGGAAAGCATCTCGCCCTCCGTCGTCAAACAATGGAAAAGCAGCTCAATCGTATCGACCCCAGTCACCCGGCCAACTTGATGCCCCGTACGAATCCGCCCGCCCTGATAAGAACTCAAAATGCCCGAACCCTCAACACGGTAATGAAACACCGTGTCAGCCCCCGACAACCCTTGAGCGTTGTTCGCTACGGCAAATCGACGCTCGTGCAAACGCTCGGTGATTTGATAAAAAAGGGTTTGCATAAATGTCGCATCCTTGTTCGAAGGGGCTGATCCAATGTGCGAGCATCCTACCCCATCGTTCCGCGGCAGCGGCCAATCCGAGTGCGTCAGTGTCCCGCCCCCGCAGGGCGTCCGGCCCCGCGTGGCCCGGCCTTGAAGCCATGCCCACTCGCCCACCAGGCAATCGCAAACCCGACGCCCGCCAACATCACCATCGCCCACGGAAACGAGGCGACGCCCCAGCGGTCGAGCAACACGCCGCCGACCACCCCGCTACCGGCAATTGCAGCGTTCCAGGCCACCACATTCAACGACAACGCCACATCTGCGCCATCACCTGCTGCGTCGGCCAAAGCCGTTTGCAGTAAGGTCGCCGCACCGCCGAAACTCAATCCCCACACCGCCACACCGATGTAGATCACCTCCGGCCGACGGCCAAGAAAACCCAGCGCGACAGACACCAGCGCAAACGTCGCGAGGCTCACCAGCGTGGTGGTGCGCAGCAGCGGCTCAACCAGTTTGGCCGTCAGCCAGATGCCCACCAGCGCGGCGACTCCAAACACCAGCAACACCAGATCCACGCGATCCGACAACCCCGCCGGCGCCACAAATGGTGCGATGTAGGTGTAGAGAATGTTGTGCGCCAGCATCCAACTGATCACCACCGCCAGCACCGGGCGCACACCCGGCGTGGTCAATACGTTGCGCAGTGACGTGCGCTGATGCGCGGGTTGCGGCGGATAATCGGGCACCTTCACCAGCACCCAGACGATCAGCATCAAAGTCAGCGCTGACATGATCCCGAAAGCGCTGCGCCAGCCCACCAGCCCGCCCAGCCATGTACCCAGCGGCACGCCGAGTGACAGCGCAATCGGCGTACCGACCATGGCCAACGCCAACGCCTTGCCCTGCTGCTCGGGCTCGACCATGCGCCGCGCATAACCGGCCAACAGACTCCACGCGAGCCCCGCCGAAACACCGGCGAAAAAGCGCGCCACCAGCGTCACGCGGTAGTCAGACGACAACGCCGTGATGGAATTGAACAGTAGAAAACCGACGATCGTCAGCAACAGCACATTACGCCGGCGCCACCCACGGGTGGCGATGGTCATGGGGATCACCGCAATCACCGAACCCAGCGCGTACGCAGTCACCATCTGCCCGGCCATTGATGGCGAAATCGCCAGACCTTCGCTGATCAGTGGCAACAGGCCGGCCGGAAGGGTTTCGGTGACGATGCAGAGGAAGCCCGTCATGGCCAGCGCGAGCAACGCGCCGATGGGCAGGCTTTTCGGCGTCGCCGATAGAGTGAGTGAAGGTGTCACGGGGGTACTCCTTGAAAAGCGGAATTCAGATTTAAATACCGATCGGTATAAAATACTGGCGGCAGTCGCCGGTCGTTGTCAACGACTTATGTATCGACTAGTATCCAAATCACTTTCCGAGGAGTTTTTTGATATGGCGAGAACCGGTCGCCCCCGCGCATTCGATCGCGACGATGCCGTCGACCAGGCCATGCACTTATTTTGGCAGCACGGCTACGACTCGACTTCCCTCGCCCATTTGAAGGCTGAACTGGGCGGCGGCATTTCCGCGCCGAGCTTCTACGCCGCCTTCGGTTCCAAAGAAGCCTTGTTCGATGAGTGCGTGCAGCGTTACCTGACAACCTACGCCCAAGTCACCGAATGCCTGTGGGACGAAGCCCTGCCGCCGCGCCAGGCCATCGAAACCGCACTACGCCAATCGGCGCGCATGCAATGCGACGACGGCCACCCGAAAGGCTGCATGGTCACCCTTGGTGTGATGAGCGCGCCCAGCCCGGAAAACACCCGCGTCGTCGAAGCCCTCACCCAGTCCCGCGCTCGCACGCGTGCGGGGATTCTCAAGTGTGTCGAACGTGGTGTAAGTGAGGGGCTGTTAGCGAAAGATGCGAGCGCAGCAGCGATGGCGACGGTGTTCGACAGCTTCCTGCAAGGCATATCCATCCTCGCCCGCGACGACACGCAGTTGGAGGGCATTGATGCAGCCATCACCCAAGTGATGCGCACATGGGACGTGATGGCTACGCCGCAAAACTGAACACACACTCACCTGTGGCGAGGGAGCTTGCTCCCGCTGGACTGCGCAGCAGACCCTCTTTTTGATTTCAAAAAAATGGGGCAGCGCTGAACGGATCAGACTACAACCGAATGCGTATTTGCCTACGAAATCTTCGGGAAGTGGCTGGCTTGGACTGTGCTCCCCGCCACTCTATCGTCAACCTATTTCGCCCAAGGCAGTACGCCGTTCTACCCATCCAGAACAGGCCAAACCCTTGGGCGTTTTTTATCGAAGAACGTGCGGGCCTAAAGCAGATGAACTGTGCCCCGCTCACTCATAAAACTTCCCAGCCAACAAAATAGCCGCACACCGCCGCCAGACATTCGACACTGCCGCATCCGCCTGAGCATTCCTCGAAGTAGCAACCGCCCAAGCAGCTGCCGCATCAAGAAACGTATCAACCGATCCATTTTCCCAGCCCGATGCGTCCGCCTCATAAGGAGACGATGCAGTCGCCTCCTCCAACGCCCGCTCACGGGAGAAATCTGCACCCAGCGCAGCGACGAACTCGGTGAACGATTGCTCATCGGTCACACGTTCCAGCAACTCATCAAGATCTACAGACATAATCATCCTTGCGTCGAAAGGTTAGCGCCGAAAAACACGTGATAATCACGAGGAGCCCAAGCGCTACGCATCAACCTCAACATAACTCGACTCCCCACCCCCACTCGCCCCCGACAGCCAGCCCCAGACAAAACTCAACGTCGTCCGCCCCACCTCATCAACCCCAACCGTCCCCCGCGACCAACCGGAAAGCATCTCGCCCTCCGTCGTCAAACAATGGAAAAGCAGCTCAATCGTATCGGCCCCAGTAACCCGGCCAACCTGATGCCCCGCACGAATCCGCCCGCCCTGATAAGAACTCAAAATGCCTGAGCCCTCCACACGGTAATGAAACACCGTGTCAGCCCCCGACAACCCTTGCGCGTTGTTCGCTACGGCAAATCGACGGTCGTGCAAACGCTCGGTGATTTGTGAAAAAGCAGATTCCATAAAGGCTGCGTCCTTGTGTTCAGAGTTTCCGTTCCGGTTGCCGATCATCCTAACCCAACGTCCGACCATCATTGGGATGGTGCCCGCCACGCAAGCGCAAAAACTACAACATCGCAGGCAATCGCCTACAACCACCTCGGATCTCACCGACTTGTTTGTCCTCAGGTCAAACCCTATCGTTGAGCGCTTGCCGCAACCCAAGCAACTCGCTTTAACCCCATCAAGAACGGATTCATATGAACTGGGTCAGCCATTACCTGAAAAGCTTCAAAATAATTTCGAACAACTATCGATGGTTTACCGCCAGCTTCATCGCGGTATCCACACTGTTCATACTCTGCAGCGCCCTCAACTCCCTACTTCCAGTACTACTTAGAAATGCCGCAAACACCTTTGACGGCGCTCCGAACGCAAGCACCCAATTCCTCTTATTCGCAGGTTGCTACGCCTTACTCTGGACAGTCTCACAAGTGCTTTCCAGCGTCCGCGGCGTCTTTTCGGCGTGGATACTCGCCAAGTGCGACGCGACTCTTTACGAAACCATCCTCACCCGAATTTTTCAGTACGCTCACAGCAAACAGCGAACGCTCGACCCTGGCTATGTAGCGGCTGACATCAATCGATCGGCCAGCAGTTTCAGCCTGGTCACTGTTGGCGTTTTCTGGACCATCGTTCCTATCGCAGTTGAAGTCATCGTCGCCATCAGCGTGCTTTACACCATCATGGGTGCGGCTTACGCGATGCTGTTTCTCGTCGCCTGCGTCGCACTGACATCCCTGGCCATCTACGTCGCCAAGTCCAGTTCAAGCATTCATCGCGCCTTGTTTGAAGCCGACAACAACCTTTCAAGCTATACCGTCGAAAGGCTTGGCAGGGTTTACGACATCAAGATCAACAACAGCTTGCCCAAGGAACTCGCCCTTGGCCGAACCTTCTTCAACAACTACGTCAAAACCATCAGAGACGCCAACCTTCGCATGGGCATTCGGATTGCCTGCCAAGGCTTGGCGATTGGCGCCGTACTGACATTTTTCATACTGTTATCCGGCCTGTACTACCGCACGAATTTTACGGCTGGCGATTTCATCATGATCGTTGGATACATCACCCTGTTCACCCTGCAACTCCATCTATTGGCGGGCACTCTGTTCAACCTTCAAGCCCACCTCATGTCGTTGAACGACGGCATAAAATACATCGAAGAAGACATTAAAGAGCAGTACCACCCGAAGCATCACGCAGACGTCGAAGGCTTTACGCTCACAGGCGTAACACTGACAAAGGACAGCAGAACCATCCTGAACAACATCAACGGTCAGTTGATGTCTGGCGTAAATATCATTTCAGGAAAATCCGGCGCGGGAAAAACAACGCTGGTAAACATTCTTTTGGGTCTCGAAGAATCCCATACAGGAACGGCCCTCTACAGAGGACACCGGATCAGTGAGGCACTCACCGAACACATACTGTCAGAGGTTTCCGTCGCGCCGCAAAAACCGGTTCTAGTGTCCGGTACGCTCGAAGATAATCTGCTGTATGGCGCTGATGACGTATGCCAAAAAAGACTGCAGGAAATTGTCGAACTGCTCGGATTCACACGGCAAGGCACTGACGCTGACGCTTTGCTGGCAACAGTAATAGACGTCGCCGGCAGCGGATTGAGTGGTGGTGAAAGACAGCGAATCGCCATCGGCCGGGCGATATTAAGAGACAAACCCACGCTGATACTGGATGAACCCACTGCCGCGCTTGATGAACGAACCGCGCACAAAATCGTTGAATGGCTCGCCCTGCATACACGCAACTTGATCATCGTCACCCATGACGAAAAGCTGAAAAAGAAGTACGGCATAAACATAGAATTGAATGAGACCACCGCTGACTCTGTTCAGGTGTGACCCGACGGAGTGCAAAAATCAGGATCGTCGGGTGCGAAGGCAACTTGCCCAAACGCTTTTCCACGCTAACTTTAAGGTCAGTGACAACAACGACCCCGCCCTCGCCCAGTACGAATCCACGGGAGGCTTGATGAACAACTTCCCAATTGTCGCCACCGTGCTCTCGATGATCCTTGGGCTCTCCGTCACGCGCCTCCTGCTCGGCGCGTTAACCGTATTCCGCATCCGCCGCGTGGCCGCGCCAGACTGGGTGCCGCTGGTCTGGGCGGTGATGCTGTTCACCACACAGCTGGAATTCTGGTGGGCCGTCAACGCACTGTCGACGGTCAAACAGACCTTCTCGTTTCTCGAGTTTCTATTGCTGGTGATGCTGACACTGTCGCTGTTTGTAACGGCGGCGTTATTGCTGCCGAGCCGCAGCGAAGATGAGCAGAGCGGATTGCGCGTCTACTTCGAACAGGATGGGCGATACGCATTGCTATCGCTGTCCACGTACTTGTGCCTGGGGATGGTCGTCAACGTCATGTTGTTCGGCGCCTCGCCATTAGCACTGTGGGGCCTGCTGGACGTGATCATGATTGTGCTGCCAATCTGCGCGTTCTTCGCGCGATCGCGTAAAGGCTATACGACCATCACCCTGATCTACGTGCCTCTGAGCGTGATCGACTTCATCATTTCGCTGGCGACCTGAAGCACCCTTCTTGCCTGAAGCCCGCTAAACCTACAGGGTGATCCCCTCCACTATTTTCTTTCATACGCGCATTTTTATCGGCTCTGGAACAAGGCCTAGGTGGTTGTGTTTTCACCGCGAATAACAAGACGTTTCCTACAGATTGGCCTATGACCTGACTGTTAGCCTCCGGCTTCCCTTACATGGAAAGTACAGAGAGGACAGGATTGAGCGAGACATCCGATTGGGTAACGGCTTGCGATCACATCATGCCGAACGTTTGCCGGCCCGCCCCCGTTAACGCCTTGCGAACGCACGCAACATCCAGGCCCGCCGTGCCGCCACAGCGCCAAACACTCATCGACAGTGGCCCGCGTACCGCCAGCGCAACAACCAGAATTGCCCTGCGCATCGGGGTGTTTTTTGATGGCACCGGAAACAATGCGGCGAACACCGCATTGGGTTTGGCGTGTGGCGCCCAACATCCCATCAAGCCAGAGGATCGGGGCGCCAGTTGCAAGCCCTATATGAGTGATCCTGATAGTAGCTATGGGTGCGACACTACGAACATATCCAAGCTCTTCGATCGTTATCAGGTTGCCAGTGAGCCCACTGCCGATGGCATGAACATATTGGCGTTGCGAAAGGTGTACGTTGACGGTATCGGCACCGTGTCGGGAAAAAAGGACAGTCTGGTGGGTGCAGGCATGGGACGCGGCGACACAGGGGTTGTCGGACGGGTTGAACAGGCATTTCAATCAATCGACCAGCATATAAAAAACACCCTCCTTGAAAACCCTGGTGGCGAAATAACCTCGCTCACCTTTGACACCTTTGGCTTCAGTCGAGGCGCTGCGGCAGCAAGGCACTTCGCGAATGAGGTGGCGCTCGGAAAAAAAGGACTACTCAAGCAAGCCTTGGAAGCGAACGAAGAAGGCTTCGGCAAAACCTTTCTCGACTTTTATAAAAGCGATATCAACATGGGCTTCATTGGCCTGTTCGATACCGTCGCGTCCATCGCCGGGTGGAGTAACTTCGGCAGGGTACAAAGCGCTACAGCACCTGGACTCCATTTGTATCTACCTCGTTCGCTGTTCTCAAACGTGGTGCATTTGGTGGCGCGCGATGAGCACCGGGCAAATTTCCCATTGAGCCGGGTGAAGCCAGATCATCTGGAAATTAGCTTGCCCGGGGTGCATTCGGATATCGGCGGAGGCTATTTTGCTGAAGCGGAGGAATGTGTTCTGGTGGGGCCTATGCAAGGGCTAACCGTGACAAAGGGAACGGCTATTACAACGACCTCAATCTATCGTGATGCTGAGAAACAAAAAGCTCGGATGGTTGCGGAAGGCTGGCCTGCGTCCATGTTGGATATCGTCACTCCAAATCCGAAGCTACTGGATGTCGACTCGCAGGATCGAATGGCCGACCGAGAGGAACGTGTCTATGCAGGGCTACAGTTCGCGCGCCCTGTTCGGGGTGATTTATCCCGAGTGTATTTGCGGGTCATGTACGAGCTTGCAAAGCAAAAAGGCGTGCGTTTTCAGGAAATCCCGGAGATCCCTGACTATCAGGTTTGCGCTGAACTCCAAGCGCTTTGTGATAGGTTCGTTTCTGGTGATTACAGTGTTTCCCCCTCTGAGGAAGCACTATTGAAGCTGCGTTACATCCACACCTCTGCCCACTGGAATAACCCTTTGGACGACAGTAATCAGCACGAACTGAAATTGTTCTACATCAACGCCCCTACAGAAGACGGGGTGCGAGTTCAGCACCCGCATGTACCCGATTGAGGTCAAGGATGAACAGATTATTCATGGCACTGGCCAGCATGTTACTGATTGGCGGGTGTCAGGCTACTGACCCGTTATCGAGTGAAAATGACCAGCATTTGCGGTGGTGGAGCCTCGACTTTCAAGGGCCGGATTACATGCTCGGGGAAGTAGAACTGCGCATAGTCGAGGACATCGATGGTCAGCAATTTCGCCTCTCAGGCGGTGGCCCAATAGGAACCGATACCCCAGAGGATGGCACCGAATCAGCGAAGGGATGGCACGACACTGGCGGTAAAAGCATCAACCCAGTGAGTGGAGCCGGGTTACCCAAACGAATCTTCGTACGCTGGCAATCCATTGTTGAGCCTCAGACCTACAAAGTCTGGGTGGATATATCAGAGGAAGCCCGACAAGCCTTGAAAGCTTCAATCGCTCGGCGATGCCCGGAAACGCCAAACAAACGCGCCCCTTATGCCGCCTCAATGACGTTAGGATTAGCGCCAGGTGGTGTCGTCCAAGTCTGGGTGAAGGACAGCTGCTTCAAACCCATTAATGTCGGTCGCGCCCAAGCTGAAGTGGAACCTCTAGGCCCGAGCCAGGGAAAGACCGAAGGCCGTTATGCCTACAAGCTCAACGATAAAACCCAGCGTTACATCGAACGCTTCGGCATCCCTTATGGAAGCTGGTAATGCCGCGACTGGCGCTACTCGGGGCGTTCAAACTATGCCAGCAAGAAAATGCCAGATCTTTCTCAGCAGTCACGTACACGTTTGGGATACTTGTTATGCCTGTTTCCACTGATCAAAACACCGCTTTCGTTTTATGCGCAGCTTCCGATAACGATCTTGAACATCTGGTAACCATCAGAATTGAGGCCATGCGCGAGAGCCTTGAGCGGCTTGGTCGATTCAACCCGCATCGTGCGCGCGAACGATTTCTTGATGGCTTCGACGCCCGCAACACACGCCGCATAGAAGTATCAGGTCATGTGGTTGGTTTTGTCGTTGTTAAAGACCACCAAGGCGAGCTATTGCTTGATCACTTGTATGTGATCCCCAGTGCTCAAGGAGCAGGGATCGGCTCTGGCGTTCTGACGCAGATTTTCAAAGAAGCCGATGAGGTCGGGCGCGCCATCAGGGTTGGCGCGCTCAAGGAAAGCGCTTCAAATCGTTTTTACACTCGCCATGGCTTTGTATTCGTCGAAAGCGGTGAATTCGATAATTATTATGTTCGGGTCAGCGGGAATGCTGATAATTCCGCAGACGCAGATCGGTTGATCTAAACCCGGTCGCGCTGCGGCAGATCAAGGTGGCGAACGATGCGTAGCTCCGTCCCCAATCGTCCGCCACAAGTTACCTAGCGCTTAAGCCGAAGCCTTCAGCTCAACATTATCCAGCGCCTTATTCACCGCCAACTCCCCCAACATCACAACCTGCGCAATCCCCAACAACGTATTGCGATTCGGCCCCTCCAGCATCCCGGCAAAATCCCCAAGCATCACCGTCGCCGAGGCCAAAGACTCACACGCATTGACCAGCAACGTCTCAGTATCGGATTGCGGATTAACCATGAACATAGTGCTGGGGCTATACGGCGTGGCCATGATCTTCTCAGGCGCCAGATAATGATCGAGCGCCCGCTCCGCCGCATCGTGAAGCTTCCTCGAATCGAACGATTCATAAGGTGACGCCGGATCCGTCACCGGTGCCTTCGGTGGTGTAGTGCTCATCATCTAAAACTCCAATCAGCAAACATCAAATAAACCCCTGTAGGAGCTGCCGAAGGCTGCGATCTTTTGATCTTTTCTTACAACCAAACGCAAAATCAAAGGATTGCAGCCTGCGGCAGCTCCTACAGGGCGATCGCGGCGGAATCGCTAGTGCGGCAAGCGACGGCCATCCAGGACTCGATTGACCATCAGCTCACTCAGCATGATCACCTGATGCAGCATCAACAGCGCCCGGCGCTGTGAGTTGTCAACGTCATTGCCGATATCACGCGCCATGTCGCTGGCGGCGGCTAACGATTCACAGGCTTCGACGAGCAGGGTTTCTTCGTCCACGGCGGGGTCGACCAGGAAGATCTGGCTGGTTTTGCGGGAAGGGATTGAGAGTTTCAGTGCGTCGGGGTTGAGGTAGAAATTGATGGCGCGTTCGGTCGCCTCTTTTATCTTATGAGGTTCGAGCGCTGGGTCGTACGGGATCGGATCGGCGTCCGGTGGGTTTGGCGTGACTTTGAACATAGATGAAGCTCCGTATCAATAAAATAGGAGCCATCACCCTCGCTACCAAACGATGGGTGGCGGCCATGCGCGGGTTGGTAGACCGGTCGATACGGAACCCGGCGCTCACGAATGAGCCCCACGCATGTCCACCATAAAAACGCGGCTAGGAAAGCAGCTACATAAGGTGGTGTCATACGACCATACCAAGGCGGGCTACCAAACCCGATCACTGTTTTGCAGTGACCGAGTGACGATATAGCCAGCCCGGTAGTCGCGTATGCCAGCGGATTCTGAGGTGCCCGTAGGCAACGGCGCAAGGCGTTGTAGCCTTTATGGCGTTACGGATTGTGTAATTTATACGTGCTCGGCTGGTTATGTTTAAGCAACAGCCCACCAATAAAAAGGCCCTGTTTGGCCCCTTTTTTAACCCCACCCCCAAAAAAAAACAAAACTACAGCCTGCTAGCGATTTCCTTCCAAATGTAGGCGTAGTCGTATTTAAGCCAACGCACCAGCACCTTATCGAGCTGCCGACGAAACCAATGACACTCTTTCGCAGCCAACCTTTCCTCTATCGACTCCCTTAGAGATTCGGGGTCGAAGCCTGTCCATACCGAAGGTACAACCTCCACAAGATTGGTGAAACACACCGGCGCGAACTTTGAATAGAGGATTTCGTAAAGGATGTCAGGAGCGACGCCTCTGACCTTCCTCGCCAGATAGTCATATTCGACCGGAAGTCGTTAAATAGCTCGGAGAGTGCGGCTCTGACTTTGGCCAGTTGTGGCTCAGTCAGAAGATGTCCTAATGCGGAAACCCATCTAGCTCTTTATCTATTTAATTCGCAACTGCGTAGCCAGCGACACTGCCGGCAAAATCTTATCTCTAATGAAAACCACTGCGCTATATCTGGCGCCAGACCATTCTGTAACTATGGTGGCGCCGCATTTAGCTTATTAAACACAAAAATATTTGAATTTACTGCTTATGCTTCATACAAAATATTTTTTGTTGTAATGCAAATAGGGCGACAGCTAATGTCAGAATATTTATCAAAGCTAAAAACCCAGCAAATCGCTCGGGCCCGCCCGACCTTATTACGAAAGGAGCACAGATATGCTGATTCGAAACACCGCTCCAGATTGACAAATACGTTAGAATTGTGATCAGCGCGAGCCCCAGCATTACCCAGCTACTACACTTCATCCGAAAGTGCTTGCTCTCATAAAGCGATTTTATATACGAATCCCTATCTAGTTTGCATTCAGACTGATCAAGAATATTAGGCAACGCAAAAGCAACAATGCCGGTATTAACAAGCATCATTATGGTACGCAAGCCAAATTGCTCGTAGAAACACCAAATGCGTAGTGGAGTCATCAACTCCTGAATCTGACAACTAATAAAACCGAAATATGATGCAATCGCTTCAAACATAAATATCCGCCTTAAACAAACTCGGAGTTACGTGCAGTCCAGTAGTTCCAGTTCGCCTCTACAAAATGACCCAGCTTATTAGCGAACACAAACTCTTTGGGAATTATGTACTCCGAGCCAGTTTCGTCTTTAATTTCTTTAACTATCTTAGCTTTAAGGAGAGAAAGTTCGATTGGCGCAACCACTGCAGACTTGTCTTTATTATTAACTACCTTCTCATTATGAGCAGCTATTTTTTTTCTATCCGCAATAGCGTGATCTAATACTTTCATGCACAATTCCGCACCAACTGCCACTCCCTTTTTATTAGTTGCCACAGCACCTCCAAGAAACAAACTGACTTTCGGCCCATAAAGCTCGTAATAAAGATGAAGAAGACCTGTAGACACTCCTCCAGAAATAGTAGGAATAAAGTGCGAGTTATGAACGTGACTTGTGTAGCGATTGATTGACTCAGCAAGCAACGTTATGTCCTCCGTAGCATTGTAGTGTCTTTTGTTACCTGGAAGAGCGACAAAACCACCCGGATACATGATATCCACACCGCACTGAGACAAAAATTTATCAAAAAACACATCGGGTATACGTTGAGATAGTGCTCTCTTAATAAGCGGGTAAGATGTAATAATTACATCTGGGTTTACTTCTTTCACTTTTTTTATTTTTGATATAGCATCAAGCCCGGCATCGATTTTAACCGTAACAGGAGAATTCGAAATGCTATTAGATAATTTCTCCACAGCCGCTTGAATATCGCCAAAATAGTTACTGAGATTTACAGAATACGCAGAAACATTGCCTCTAGGCTTCTTTAGCTCCGCGACTTGACAGGCTAGGTCGATATGCCAGTCGAGGTCGTCCGAACTCAAAAGCATTTTCCTAGTATCAGGCTCGACAATATTGAAACCAAGTTTTGCGGCTTCTAGGCATTGATGGCTAAAGTCTTCATTAATCAGGCCAAGTCTCGGCTTAACTGAGAAACCTAGAAGTGGAGTAAAATCATCCAATTTGAATTTTGAGCGAATCGAACGCGGCTGTGTACGCTTTAAAACTAGATTATGCTCAAGCTCTTGCCACTGAATATCATTGATGTGAATTCTTTTAATTGATGCGTTTGAAAAACTGAACATATCCCCGACTACAGAGTCAATGAGATGAACATCTCCTCCGGCATCGATCGGAAAATAGCGCGAAGGAATTTTTAACTCAAAAAAATATTCTTTACCTCTAATATGAGTAAATTTATTCTCAGAGCGCCTAGGATCCAACGTGTGTTGAACATCCAAACTTAGGCTATCGACGATTTTTTTTGAATAGTTATCAAAGCTTCCGGCGAGCATATTTTGCCGAAGTGATTGAAACACGTTATCAATTGTATTAGTCGATTCTTCAGAAAGCTCTATCAACCCATTAATAGTTATACGTGGCATATTAAATTATCCGGATTAAATATAGCTGTAATTTCAAACGCAATATAAGACTCACTAAGCTTTCCTAATATACTATGAGCTTTCTTTGCTGCGTCTTCCAATGAAGAGGCTATCGGTATAACGCTTTTAAAATCACCAACCTCCGCGAGCACCGCCTCAATTGATTTGCCTACAACAACTTTATTGACAACCCCCCAAAGCTTACGATTGGTGTTATAGCCTAATCTCAACTCTACTTGTCTGCCTTGGTAAATATGATTCTCCGTAAATTGTCCGCGAGAGCGGCGTAACTCCCACGTTTTTTGATTGCCAGCAAACCATGTAAAAGGTTCTTGTGAGAGCGGAACGAACAAGCGTGCATATTCAAAGCTAGAGATGCCCTCCAGCTTTCTCCAATAGTAGAGCTTTACACTGGGTTTACCCTTAGGAAAAAGATCACCATCAGTAACAAAGGATATCGTACTTTGATTCCTTAGTTTGATTTTTTTGAAACCTGCATATTCTAGAAAATCGTGCGACTGTGATTCGGCAACTCCGCATGTTCGGATAATTTCTACATGCTTCATTGGTACAGGCAGGATGGCAGGAAGAGCCTGCAACATCTCCTCCATCAAACGGGTGCCTATATTGAATCCAACATACTCCTTTGCACGGGCGATTCGGCTTACCCAAATCAACCCAAGTTTTTTCTGCACCGCCTTACGGACTTCTGTTGTCACACTCCCCCAATTCTCTAGGTTTACCCCATGAGCCTCGTATAGTGCCGAATCAATATCAAATCGACCTTTAGGGTTACCAAAATTTAAAGTATCCAAAATACAGCAAGCAATAATTTTCTCTCTTTCCTTGAGAGCAAAAAAAATCCCTTTATTTGGAGATGACAAATAATGGACTTGCGATATTAAAGCGGCACAAGACTTTTTATCTCTTTCGGTGACTACAATTGAAAACGTTAGAACTGGTAGCCTTGGAATATTTATTGCTTTGCAATAGTAAGGGTAAAGCTGCACTTTACTATTGTCTACATCAATACACACCACCTTATTCTCATCCAGGGTTAAATTAGCTCCAGATTCAAGCAGTGCAAACTTGTAAAGTCTTGACAAACCGAACGGTATGTGAATTTCTTCCCGATTAGCAAGGCGCAAAATGCGCTGACTGGATATGATCTTCATCCCTAAAAGCCTTCTAGATAAGCCGCATTTGTACGCACAAAGTTAATTTAAAATAAAATTATTGCGTCAATCCACAAATAAAAAGCAGTCTGTGTTTTCAATATTACCTTTACCTAGATCACATGCTATTTTTTCAGCATTAACTTTGCAACGTGTTGTGGAAAAACATCTCTATTTCGAAAGTGCTAAGCTTTGAAGTGTAGACCATGGAGCAAGCGTCCTTTTGCTCCCAGACCACCTGCTCCGCCCCGATTCGCAACCTCCGCCGCCTATCACCCAGTGGCAGGTCTTCACCCTGTCGTCTTGAACAATTTATTCAAGTAATACCTCAAACTCCACCGATCCTTCGGCCGCGGCTTATAGTGCGTTTTATTCCTCTGCCCCGGCTCCCCACCCGCCCCACTCGCCGTGTAGTAATAAAGCGCAATCGACCGCCGAGTAATGTGCTCCGGCGTAGTCAACGGCTCCGGATGCCCATGGTTACTATCCTTATCCGTATTAAAAATCACACACCGGTTATAAACCGGCAGCACCTTCTTCAGGCACTTCTTCATCCCCACATCCCACAGCTCCAGGTTGCCGCCGTACGCCTCCTGCCAGTCCTCAGTCAGGTAAATAATCACGTTCAACCGTCGCTCAACGTTGAGCTTTTTGTTCAGCCGAAAATCCGAGTGCACGCCCAGGAAGCCGCCGGTTTTGGTTTCATGTAATCCGCCACCCGCGAAGTAAGGATCTGGAATCAGCCCTTGGATGCCGGTGAGTTTTTCGAGGAATTCCAGCATCGGTGCGGAGTTGAAGGTGTTGAACACGTTCTTCAGGTAGGGGCTGCAGGCGTTGGGGCTGATCTGGCGTTTGAGTTGGCCTTTGTAGCCGCGCTCGTAGATTTGTTCGTTGTTGGTCGGTTCGACCGGGAAGTGTTCGCGGATGCTGGCGATGACGTCGGCTTGCAGGAAGTTGTCGATGACGATGTGCGGGAATGGTGTGGCTTGGGTGTATTCGCTGGTCAGCGATTCGCCGAAAGCGCTGGCGGCGTTTTGGTCGAAGTCGAGTTCCGGGGTCAGGGTGATGGGGAGTGTTTGCGTGTTGGCTTGCATTGCCGCTCCAATGTTCTTCAAGTCTTTCAGGTCACGTCAAACAGGGCCAGGCGCTCGGCGCGGTGCCGCTGTTTGTTCGCTGGGTACAGTGGCGAGCAGGTTGCCATGTCGGCAAAGGCCTGCCGAGTGTACTTTTCCGAAACGTGCTGTGGCGCTGTAACGACATGTTTCCGGCTGTCACAAACTGGTCATATTTCCTCTGCTAATCTCCTCGGCGCCCTACCCCTACACCCCTGTCCTAGAGCTCCCACACGAAGGTGCCGCCACGGTGTTTCCGACTCCCGTTCGCCAGCAAATCATCCTGCGCTCCGACAACCTCCGTTCGGACGACTTCGGTGCACTTTTTTCGAAGTTGTTTGGTAATCGCTATGCCGATAATCCGCCGCTGCCGTCGAACATCATTATTGGCGGTGTTTACGGGCGGCACGATGGTGTGAGTTTTCGGCGGATGCATTATCACGGCGATTTCACGGTGTCTTTTCCGGATCAGCAGGATGAGATTACGTTTGTCATTCCTACGGCGGGCAAGATTGTTTTTAACCATGCGACGGAGTGTGTAGGCGTGACGCAGGTTGGGCTGGCGATTGATAAGGCTGAGATTCGCTCGATGCGGTTTTTTGATGATCATGCGCATCATGGGATTTCGGTGAATCGGCATCAGTTGACGGAGCGGTTGTCGGCGCTGTTGGGTAAACCGATTCTGGAGAGGATTGTGTTTGAGCCGAGTGTGAATCTGGACTCGGCGGCGTTTCAGGGGATCAAGGCGTTGATTGATCTGGCGACGGGCGCGGAGTTTGATGCGTTGATCAACAGCGGGACGTTGATGCCGTCGCGGTTGCGCGAGATGTTGATTGATGCGGTGCTGGAGGCGTGGCCGCACAATTTCACCGATGCGCTGCGACGGCCGGCGCCGATGGTTGCGCCACGGCATGTGAAGTTGGCGGTGGAGTTTATTCAGGCGCATCCGGAGCAGTTGGTGAGTGGTGTGGATCTGGCGCGATTGAGTAATGTGAGTCAGCGGGCGTTGCAGGAGGGGTTTCGCCGGTTTGTCGGGACGTCGATTGTGGCGTATCAGCGGCAGGTGCGGCTGGAGCGGGCTTATGAGGTGCTGGCGCGGCGGGAGTCGGGGTCGGTGACGGAGGTGGCGTTGAGGTTTGGGTTTAGTAATGTGGGGCGGTTTTGTCAGTATTTTCAGGGGGCTTATGGGGTGAGTCCAGCGGAGTTTCGGGCTCGGGGGTGATCCTTTATTTGCCTGGGACACCATTGTGGCGAGGGGATTTATCCCCGTTGGACTGCGGAGCGGGCCTGATTCTTTGGGGCCGCTGCGCGGCCCAGCGGGGATAAATCCCCTCGCCACAGGTTTTGTATCAGGCTTATGGATTTGAGTCTGGCTCTCAGATTTTGGGGTCGTCCTTGACCTTGGGTTTTTAGAAGGCGTAGCTGGCTTTTAAGCCGCCGTTGAAGCCGTGGCTGTCGCCGCCGCCATTGGCACCCACTTCTGCGCCCAGGCTCAGGGCGCCGAGGTTGGCCATGACGTTGACCCCGCCAGTGAACTGATCGCGGTTGTCGAAGGCGGCGCGTTGTTCGATATCCAGCCCTAGCAGGTGGCTTTGGCTGTCGACTTCGTTATCCCCCAGTGTGCGTTCGTAACCCACTTGTACGCCCGGCACCAGTTGCCATGCGCCCATCGCCACCGGGGCGAAACCGACGTTGAGGCTGGCGACGGCGCTGCGGCGGGTGGCGGTGTTGTCGTCGACGTCGAGGGCCAGTTCGCTGCCCTTCTCTTTGAAGCCGTTGAGGTCGAGGTGGCTGACTCGGAAACCGAGGCTTGGCTCGAAAACCATGCCGTTGACCGGGGCGCGGTAGCCGAGGGCCAGCGTAGCACCGGTGAGGTTGCCGTGGGTGTCGCCCTTCGCTGAGCCGAGGCCGCCGCCGAGGTCGCGTTTGCTGTCGTAGTCGATGTAGCCGGCGCTGGCGTTGGCGTCGAGGAACAGGCCTTGTTCCAGGCTGGTGAAGCCGTAGCGGGCGCCGACGTTGAGGAAAGTGAAGTCGGTGTCGGCTTCGCCACCCGCACCGCCGACGGTGCCTTTGCTGTAGCCGAAACCGCCGCGTGCGCTGAGTTGTTCGCTGAAGCGTTGGGTGACCCCGACCATCAGGCCTTGGCTGTGTTCGTTGCTGCTTTCGGCGTGGGACGAGCCGTCGGTGCCGAGGTAGCCGGCCAGCGCGGTCGTCCACAAGCGGTACTGGCCGACTTTGAGGTCGGTGCCGCTGGCGAACGGTGCGGCGGCTTGTTCGATCATCGCGTTTTGGCGCAGCAGGTAGCTGGCGGCGTCGGCGTGTACCTGGCCGCCGACCTGGGATTCGACACCGCCGAGGGTGCCGGCGTCGATGGCCGATTGCAGGTAATAGTTGTAGGCGCTGTAGGTGCCGGACAGATTGGTGTTCTGCAATTCGCGGAGCAGTTCGGCGCCGGCAGCGGCGTTGCCGATCAGCCCGGCCTGACCCGGCAGGCTGTTGTATTCGACGAGTTTGCCGCGCAGGACGTAGATGGTTTCCTGCGACAGGCCGAGGCCTTGTTTGAGGTAGTTGTCCATGGTGCCGTATTGCGCGGTGACTTCATCGAGGCCGGCCTGCAAGTAGCTGGCCTGCACGCCGAGCAGCGGCCCGTAGACGGCAGCCATGCTTGGCGGCATCGCTTTCAGCGTGGCGGCGACGCGGGCGGCGGTGTAGTCGTTGGTCGCCAGGTAGTTGGCCATGATTGTTGCGTTGTCGACACCGGCGATGCTTTGCAACACGGCGGCGGTCCAGCCGGTGCGGTCTTTACCGGCGGTGCAGTGGAACAGTTGCGCGGCGTCGACGCTGGCGAGTGCGTTGAACAGCGTGCCGAACTGGCTGCGCATGCCGGCATCGTTGACGAAAGCACGGTTGGTCTGTTCCATCATGGCGACGGCGTCGGCGGCGCTGTTGAAACTGATGTTGGTAATGTTCGAGCCGGAGGTGGTGGCGCCGATGATGTCGATGTTTTGGTAAGTGGCGCCGTTGAGCATGGTGTCGGGCGTGCCGGCGATTTCGCTCGGGGTGCGCAGGTCGTAGACGGCTTTGATGCCGAGGCTGTTGAGCGTCGCCAAGTCTGCCGCCGACGGCGTGATCGCGTTGGAGCGATAGAACACGCCCGCGCGCATGGTGCCGTCGTGGGCGGTGGAATAGGCAGTGGTGATGCCGGCGACATCGCGGAAGTTGTCGATGCTTTTCAAGCGCGGCGTGTCGAGGGGCACGGACTCGGCAGCGTGAGCAGCGGCGATGGACAGGCTCAGTACGGACAGCGAACACACAAGACGTTGAAACACGGTGCAGCCTCATTGTTTAAGCGTTGGGCTGCTGACTATGCGGAGCGAAGTGATACTGAATATGACAGTTTCGGTTTGTCGCGAAATGGCTGCGCGATTGGGCCATCCGGTGCGTGATTGGGCTGTGGGGGTTTAAGTTTTGGGGTGTCAGTTGGGTTGGTTGTTGGCTGGGATACCGCTTTCGCGAGCAAGCTTGGCTCCTACAGGGATTGTGTGTGTCTGTTGAATGTATGGGCACCGCCGAACATTGTAGGAGCTGAGCTTGCTCGCGAAAGCGTTGGGTCAGCGACGGTGATGTCGACTGGCATACCACTTTCGCGAGCAAGCTCGGCTCCTACAGGGATTGTGTGTGTCTGTTGGATGTATGAGCACCGTTGAACATTGTAGGAGCTGAGCTTGCTCGCGAAAGCGGTGGGTCAGTGCCGGTGATGCTGGCTGACACACCGCTTTCGCGAGCAGGCTCGGCTCCTACAAAGTCCGCGGTGGTTTGGGGTTATTGGGTGAACCGCACGCCCGGTTTTGCGCGTTCGTCGACGCTGAGTTCGAAGATGTCCGGGCGGGCGTAGTGGCCGACGACATCGTAGTCGTAACGCGCGCGGATCAAATCATCCGTGTCGATTTCTGCGCTGATCAGCCCGGCTTCATTGCGCAGCGGCCCGGCCAGAACGTCGCCCATCGGCCCGATGATCACGCTGCCGCCGGCGATCAATGGGCGCTCGGCGGGCCAGTTGGCAACGTCCACACCCAACTCGCGCGGCGACGCCTGCACCTGGCACGCACTCACCACGAAACAGCGCCCTTCATGAGCAATGTGGCGCATGCTGACCTGCCACATTTCACGCTCATCCACCGTCGGCGCGCACCACACTTCTACGCCCTTGGCGTACATCGCGGTGCGCAGCAGCGGCATCATGTTTTCCCAGCAGACCACCGCGCCGAGCTTGCCCACCTGCGTGTCGAGCACCGGCAGCGTCGAGCCATCGCCCTTGCCCCAGATCAGCCGTTCAGTACCGGTCGGCATCAGTTTGCGGTGCTTGCCGACCAAACCCTCGTGCGGATCGATATACAGCACCGTGCAATACAACGTGCTACCCGCGCGCTCAATCACGCCGATCACCAAATTGGCGCCGGTGCGCGCCGACAAACCGGCCAGCGCTTCAGTCTCGACACCAGGCACATCGATGGCGTTGGCAAAATACCGCGCATACGCTTCGCGCCCTTCCGGCAAGCGATAGCCCAATTGCGTACCAAAACCCTCGCCTTTCGGATAACCACCGAGCAGCGCTTCCGGCATCACCACCAATGCCGCGCCGGACTCAACGATGGCCGCTTCATAACTGAGAATCTGTTTGAGGGTTTCGCCTTTGCCACCCGGCAAGGAGCCGATTTGCAGCGCAGCAACAATTGATTTGGCCATGTCAGTTCACTCCATAAGATCAGGTGTTGCTGATTCTCCGGCCGCACGGGATCATGAATAAAGTCCGATTCACTGCTGAATGATATGAGCCTTATGAATATCGCCACCGTCGACCTCAATCTGCTTAAAGTCTTCGAAGCCCTGCATGAAGAGTCCAGCGCCAGCCGCGCCGCGCTGCGTCTGGGCGTGACGCAATCGGCGGTCAGTGCAGCGTTACGGCGTTTGCGCGATGTGTATGGCGATCAATTATTCGTGCGCACCGGTCGCGGTCTGGCGCCAACGCTGAAAGCCAATCAGTTGAAACCGGTGGTCAGCGAGGCGTTGAACAAGTGTCGGCAGAGTCTGGCGATGGTCGACCCGACCACGCAGCAGTACGAGGGGCGCTCGGTGACGGTGGGTCTGTCGGATGATTTCGAGATCGCCTACGGCCGGCGTCTGATCGAGGAAATTGCCCGCAGCGCGCCGAAGTTGCGCCTGATCTTCCGCCAGACCCACAGCCAGATCGTCGCCCGCGATCTGATGGAGCGCAGCATCGATCTGGCAATCACCGCCGGCGGTTTTGCCGAGCGCCTGCTCAGTCGTCAGGTGTTGGGCGAAGGCGGTTACGCGTGCCTGGTCGATCCGGCGAGCCTGGCGCCCGGTCAGCAGCAGATCGATCTGCAGGAATTCGTCGCCCGCGAGCACTTGCTGGTGTCGTCCGGGGGATTTATCGGGATTACCGATGAGGGGCTGGCGGCGCTGGGTTTGAGTCGTCGGGTCTGCGCCTCGACCACGCATTTTGCCGCGCTGCCTTATCTGCTCAAGGGCAGCCAGGCAGTGGCGACCATCCCGACGCACGCCGCCGAGAGTATCGCGGCGATCAGCGGGCTGACGTTGCTGCCCTGCCCGCTGCCGTTGCCGCGCTATCCGATCGAACTCGGCTGGCGCACCAGCACACAGATAGATCCAGTGGTGGTGAAGGTTCGCGAGGCGATTGCCGCCACGTTCACACCGGGCTGAGGCGTTACTTGTTCGCCGCCATCAGGCGATTGACTTCACTGCGCACCATGTTGGCGAATTCCGGCGGCGACATCGTGTCCAGTTCCGAACGTACCCATTCCGCCCATTTGCCTTTGCGCTTGCCGCGCTCGCCGAACAAACGCGCGGCTTCGCCTTTGGCTTTGCCCAGATTGTTCTGCCAGAGTTCGAACAGACGGGATTTCTCGTCCTCGAGCGCCGCGCGCTCAGCGAGGGATTTGTCGGCCAGATTGAAACTCATGGGGATTTATCCTGCTGCGTAAAATGGCGACATCTTACACGCTCGGCGGAAATCTCCTGCGCAGGTTTTGCCTGTTGATCTACATTCAGTGCAACTTTTCGCGCACCGTCGCACTCCATTGATCACGTCCATTCAACTGCAAGGAGTCACCCAATGGCCCGGAAATCCGCCGTGCAAGCCGCCCAGGATCAAATCAAGGATCAAGCCTTCAGTGAGCTTCAGGCGTTGATCGAAGAATCCGACAAACTGCTGAAGAACAGCGCTTCACTGGTTGGCGAGGAAGCGGAAACCCTGCGCGGGCAAATCGCCCAGAAATTGCAGCAGGCACTGGAATCGGTGTCGAGCGTGCGCGACCGTACCAAGCCAGCGGTAGACGCCACCGAAAGCTACATCGGCGGCCATCCATGGCAGACCGTGGCCATCTCGGCCGGTTTTGGTCTGGTGGTGGGGTTGCTGCTAGGTCGTCGTTGATTTCTTAAGACCGAGTTGACGCCATCGCGAGCAGGCTCACTCCTACAGGGGAACGCATTTCAAATGTAGGAGTGAGCCTGCTCGCGATTCGATTCTGAAAGCGCACAAATGTCAGACCGACAGCAGCTCATCAATATGCAGATACTCAGCCTGTAACCCCGCCGCCAATTCCCGCGCCCGCCCCAATCGAATCGGCCCTCGCTCGATATCGATCAACAGCCCCGGACACGCCAGCGCCGGTAATCCCGTCCACGCCTTTAACCGCCCATCCGTGACCACCAGCAAGCGCTGCTGCTCGGCCGGAAAACGCTTGCGCCGCACCACCAGCCATTCCTTTGCCTGTACCAACGCCGCCACCAACGGCGTGCCACCGCCGGCACCCAACGCATCAAGCCAAACGCGCAAACCACTGGACGCTTTCAACCCCTGTACCTGCCACTTCGGCGCCGATCCGCTGGCCGTCAACAACGCCAACCGTGCGCGTTGGCGATAAGCATCATCGAACAGTTGCGCGAGCAGACCTTTGGCATCGCTCAAGGCCTGATGCCGGCGGGTAGACGCCGAGGCATCGACGATCACCAGCCACAGCTCATGCGGCGTGCGGGTGCGCAGTTGAAAGAGCAAATCGGCGCGAGTTTGCGGGCGGCCGTTGAGCAGCGTCGCCGGCCAGTTCACCGAACCGCTGCGAGCGGCGTGGCGTTTGCCTTGGCGTCCGTTGTCCAGCCGACCAGCGCGGGGTCTGGCATTCGCCCCCGCGTCGGATCGGGGGCGAATGCCTAAGGCTTTTTTGGCCAGCTCGGCACTTCGCGGCGGGCACCGGTGGCGAGGGCCGGCGCGGGCATATCGCCCCACTGCCCCTGCCCTTCGCTTGGTTCGGATTGAGCGTTGCTCGGCGATTGCGGTGGTTGTTGCGGACTCGACGCGGTCTGCTCGCGACGGCGATGGCGCAGTGCGAATTCAGCAACGGCGTCGATATCCGCTTCGCTGATCGCCTCTGCACCGCACCATGCCGCGTGCGCCCGAGCGGCGCGCAGCCACACCAGATCCGCGCGCAATCCATCGACGCCGGCAGCAAAGCAACGCTCAGTGATCTGCGCCAGTGCGGCGTCGTCCAGCGGGATGTTGGCCAATGCACTTCGCGCATGTTCGCAACGCTCACGCAGGGCTTGTTGCTGGGTTTCCCACTGCGCGCAAAACCCTTGCGGATCGCTGTCGAAATCCAGCCGACGCCGAATGATTTGCCCGCGCTCGGTCGGCGCGGTGTGGCCGCTGAGGGCGACGTTCAAACCGAAACGGTCGAGCAATTGTGGACGCAACTCACCCTCTTCCGGGTTCATCGTGCCGATCAACACAAACCGCGCCGAGTGGCGATGGGAAATGCCGTCGCGCTCGATCAGGTTGGTGCCGCTGGCGGCGACGTCGAGCAGCAGATCGACGAGGTGATCGGGCAGCAGATTGACCTCATCGACGTAAAGCACACCGCCGTCGGCCTTGGCCAAAACGCCGGGAGAGAATTGCGCGCGGCTATCGCTGAGGGCCGCGTCGAGGTCGAGGGTGCCGACCAGGCGTTCCTCGGTGGCGCCCAGCGGCAAGGTGACGAACTGGCCGCTGGCGAGCAGATCGGCGAGGCCACGGGCCAGGGTCGATTTGGCCATGCCGCGCGGGCCTTCGATGAGCACGCCGCCGATTTTCGGGTCGATGGCGGTGAGGCACAGGGCGAGTTTCAAGTCATCGGCGCCGACCACGGCGGAGAGGGGGAAATGCGGGGTGTCGGTCATTTGGATTTTCTCGTTCGCGGTCTTTTGTGTGCTTGGGGGTGTGGGGTGTCAGTTGGGGTGGCCCTCACCCTAGCCCTCTCCCGGAGGGAGAGGGAACTGACCGAGGTGATCTCTCGAGTTATGCCGGCCTGATAGATCGAGTTGAACTCAAGTTTTGAACACCCCACAAATCGGCCCCCTCTCCCTCCGGGAGAGGGCTGGGGTGAGGGTAGCTTTTAACCGGCTACACATCTTCTTCTATATCCAACAACAAATTCTCCAGCGCCTCTTTATAAGCCCCCGGCTCCTGCCACATCCCGCGCTGCTGCGCCTCTAGCATCCGCTCAGTCATATCACGCAGCGCATGCGGATTATGCTCGCGGACAAAATCCCGCGTCGCTGGATCGAGCAAATACGCATCCGCCAGCAACGCGTACTGGTGATCATCGATCAACTTCGTCGTCGCATCAAACGCGAACAGGTTGTCAACCGTCGCCGCCATTTCAAACGCGCCTTTGTAGCCGTGACGCTTGACCCCGTCGATCCATTTCGGATTGGCTGCCCGCGAGCGAATCACCCGGTTCAGCTCTTCCTTCAACGTGCGGATTTTCGGCAGATCCGGCTGGCTGTGATCGCCGTGATAACTGGCCGCCGCTTCGCCGCGCAACGTTTCGACGGCGGCGAGCATGCCGCCCTGGAATTGGTAATAGTCGTTGGAATCGAGCAAGTCGTGCTCGCGATTGTCCTGATTCTGCAGCACTGCTTGCACCTGGCTCAGGCGCTGGACGAATTGTTCGCGGGCGGCGGTGCCTTCGTCGGAACCGCCGTAAGCGTAGGCGCCCCAGTTCAGATAAACCTCGGCGAGATCGTCGCGGCTCTGCCACAAACGACCGTCGATGGCGCCCTGCACGCCCGCACCGTAGGCACCGGGTTTGGCGCCGAAAATCCGCCAACCGGCCTGACGTCGTGCAGTGTCTTCGTCGACGCCCGATTGCAGCAGCGCCTCGCGTTCGGCGCGGACTTTCGCGGCCAATGGGTTGAGGTCGTCCGGCTCATCCAGCGCGGCAACGGCTTGCACGGCGGCGTCGAACAGGCGAATCAGGTTGGCGAAGGCATCGCGGAAGAATCCGGAGACGCGCAGCGTGACGTCGACACGCGGGCGGTCGAGCAGGCTCAGCGGCAGAATCTCGAAATCGTCGACACGCTGACTGCCCGTCGCCCACACCGGACGCACGCCCATCAGCGCCATGGCCTGAGCGATGTCGTCACCGCCGGTGCGCATGGTCGCGGTGCCCCACACGGAGAGGCCGAGTTGGCGCAAGTGATCGCCGTGGTCTTGCAGGTGGCGTTCGAGGATCAGCGTGGCCGACTGGAAACCGATGCGCCACGCAGTGGTGGTCGGAAGGTTGCGCACGTCGACCGAATAGAAATTGCGCCCGGTGGGCAGGACGTCGAGGCGGCCACGGCTGGGTGCGCCGCTGGGGCCGGCGGGCACGAAGCGGCCGCTGAGGGCGTCGAGCAGGCCACGCATTTCGGCGGGGCCGCAGGCGTCGAGGCGTGGGGCGACGACTTCGCGCAGATTCTCGATGATTGCGCAGACCTCCGCCCAACGCGGTTCCTGTAGGAGTGAGCCTGCTCGCGATAGCGGTGTGTCAGTAAAATCAATGTTGGCTGACACTCCGCTATCG
>NZ_JASCPK010000085.1:0-25661 GCF_029959385.1 Pseudomonas sp. PS01303 | reverse complement strand
AGTTTTGCGGCGGTTGTGAGGGCCTCTTCGCGAGCAGGCTCGCTCCCACACTTGAAATGCATTCCAATGTGGGAGCGAGCCTGCTCGCGATGACGTCAGTGCGGACGCCGCCGATTACCGGACAAATATCTGCGCCGTGGTAATCGCCATATCCCCCCCTGGCAATTTGATGCTCCCGACCTGTTTCATCGTCTCGGCATCAAAAATCGCCACGTCATTAAACGTCCCGGCCAGATAGATCTTGCTGCCCTCCTTATTGAACGAAATGCAGTAATAGGAGTGCTCCAGCGTCGCCGCCTGGATGAGTTTCTTCTGCTTGATGTCGTACTTGGCCAGCCGGTTGAGCACGCCAAACATCAGGTTCGGATCCTTCGGCGAGCGCATGCCGCTGAAGTAGATTTCAGTCAGCGGCCCGAAGTCGGTGGTTTCGGTCTTACCGGTTTTCAGGTCGATGCTGAACAGTCCGTACAGATATTCGGCGGTGGCTGGATCCTGCTTCTTGTCCTTGAATTTCGCCGTGGTATAGAGCAGCGAAAAATCATGGCGGAAGGTCTGCTGGTTCCACACGTAAAGCACGTCCGGAGCACTGTAGTTCGCGCGTTTCCAATGGCGACTGGGGATCAGCACATCGAACTTGCCGCTCTGTACATCGACCTTGTAAACATCAGCACCCGCGACATACAGCGTGCCGTCATCGCCACTTTGCATGATGGTCAACTGCCGAGGCGCCGGGAAACTGCGCACTGGTTTTGCATTCATCCCGGCATCGGTCGCATAGACATCCAGACGTGGCTGTTTCACCTCATAACGGTCGTTGAGCATCTGCGTCGGGTTAGCAATGGTGTACAGCTCTTTACCGTCGTGGCTGACGGTGAACGCGAACATCGACCGCGCCTTCTCCCCCGGTTGCTGAGTGATGCTGGCGTGAAACACCTGTTTGCAGCTGTCCAGCTCGACACCGTAAACGTCGGCGTAATGGTTGTTCAGCACATACGCGGTCTTGCGATCCGGTGACAACTGCACGGTGCCGGGGCCAAACGCGTCGGGCATCTTGCAGGTCTTGTACAGACTGTCGGTGGCCAGATCGAGGACGTGCAGGTTGTTTGGGTAATTAGTGGTCACCATGTACTCGTGACCGTCTTGCAGCGCGGTGTTTTCATCGGCCAGAACGCTGAACGAGCAGACGCTCAGCGCGGCGAACGCGGCCAGGCCGCAGGCTTTGATGCTACGCATACTGGAATCCTTCTTCTTGTCCGGGGCGATCACTTGTCTTTGGGGAAGACCGTGCCGAGATTGCGCCAGTTGTCGTTGGACGCCTGGGCATCCTTGTTCCAGTCCGGGTAAGTGCTCATCATGTCCGGCACCTGCGCCGGCCACCAGCACGGATCGGAGCAGCCATACAGGTCAGCTTCCATCGGCTGGCACAGCGACGACACGCCGCCAAACGCATCGATTTCCCAACCCGGATCAGTGGTCGATGCGCAGCCCGCCACCGAACTCATCGCCACCACTTCTTCGATGCGGTTTTCCTCCGCGGCCTGATCGAGCTTCAACGCTTTGTTATTGATTGCCTTGAGATGTTTCATATCAGTGAGCCTTGCGCGGAGTGATGTAACTGCTGATAAACGCAGGGTTATTGGCCATGATCCGGGTGTAGACCTCGATGCCGAAGTCGACCCAGTCACGCATCAATTCGCAGTAGTGATACGTCGGGTGAGTCGGGTCGCCGTAGCGCGCGTAACTCTCGTGGTAGCAGCCGCCGGAGCACAGGTTGCGGATCTGACAATCCTCACAACCGGTGTTGCTGCGATCCAGACGCTGCGACAGAAAGTCATTCAATTCGACCTGTTTCACGCCGCTGTGCACGTTGCCGAAAGTCGGCAGCGTTGAGCCGGTAAAGCGGTGGCACAAATTGAGTTCGCCCTTGTGATCAACCGCGAGCATCTTCAGCCCGGCACCGCACGGCAGGGCTTTTTTGTGGCCTTCGTGGATATCGGTAATCAACTGATGCAGGTTGGAAAAGCCAATATTTCGGTGCTCCAGCGCCGCTTCCAGATAACGTCGACCGAGACGCTTCATGCTGGCGAAGACTTCAATCAGTTCGTCGCTGCTGAGGTTGAAACTGCTGATATCACCGGAGGTCACCGGGGCAAAACCGACCTCGGCAAAACCCAGTTCGTTGAACAGGTGATCCCAGATTGTTTCGACGTCGGTGACGCCAGTGGTCAGCGTCACGCGCGCACCGACCGGACGGCTGTTGTAGCGCGACAAGAGCATCTCGGCTTTACGTCGCACCACGTCGTAGGTGCCCTGCCCGCCCACAGTGATGCGGTTGCGGTCGTGCACGGTTTTCGGCCCGTCGATGCTCACCGACAAGCCGAAGCGGTGGGCGTTGAGGTAGTCGACGGTGTCTTCGGTCAGCAGCGTGGCGTTGGTGGTCATGACGAATTCGACGAACTTGCCGGCCTCGCGAAAACGCTTCTCGCAGTAGTCGACCATGTACTCGATCAGCTTGCGATTGCTCAGCGGTTCGCCACCGAAAAACACCACGGTGAAACGCTCTTCATCCGGCGATTCACGCAAGAGCATTTCCACCGAAGCGATGGCGGTTTCGACGTCCATTTTCTTGCCGGCGGACGGCTTGTCGAGGTCTTCCTTGTAGCAATAGGTGCAACTGAGGTTGCAGCCGGTGTTGACGTTGAGCACCACGGTGTTGATCGCGGTGCGCTCGACGCGTTTGGCCGCGATGTCCGGGGTCAGTGGCGAACCGTCGCTGACCAGTTCCAGCGAGATCAACTCGCGCAGGGTCTCGTTGATTTCCTCGCCGTTGAAGCGCGCGGCGAGGCGCTCGATCAGGTCTTCCGAAGAGCAGCCGGGGCCGCGCAAGGTGTCGATGATGGTGCCGGTCAGATCATCGCTAGCAAACAGCGAACTGCTGGGAATGTGAAACAGCATGCGGTCGGCGTCGACGTGCACTTCGTGCAGATTACGTTCAACCAGATTCAAGATAGCGCCCATTGCAAACCTCCTGTGCAGGCCCCGCTTGGCTGGGCTTGCGGTCATTCCGAAAAGTGTCTGAAGCGTGTGCGTTCAAGCCAACTCAAGGAATGGGTGGATTGTTCCAGCGTTGCACGGTGACGATCAGATGGCCTTCGCCGGTGAGAGATTTCCCCGCATCATCGACGGCGGCGATCACCTTGAGGTTGCCGGCATTGTTGGTGGACATTTTCCGCGCCGGATTCGGCCCGGCATCGCCCGGTGTGAACACGCCGGCGTCGGCCTGCATGGTGCCGGCAAACTTGACGTCCTCATCCTCTTTGGCGCGATCGTCGAAGGCTTCGACCTTCCACTGCGCCGGGAACACGCCGATGCGATACGGCTTGCCATCGGCGCCCTTGCCCCAGGCTTCGGCGTCGAAACGGCCTTGGACTTTCGGCGTCGAACCACCGCCCTCGCCGATCCGCGCCACGGAGAATTCCGGCACGACTTTGACCGAGGCGATGCTGTTGTAAACCGACAGGCTCGGGCCTTTCAGATTACCAACGCTGACGGCGCGCAGACCCGTTTGGGCATTGGCGGCGGCTTTGATTTTGACTCTGATTCTCTCGGCGTTTTGCTCGACGACTTCGACAACTTCCACGCCTTTGCCGAAGTTCGGTTTGCCGCTCAGACCGCTGCCGATCAAGGTCACTTCGGTTTCGCTGTCGACCTTCACGTAACCCGGCTGCACGGCGAGCAAACGTTGCGAGCCTTGTTTGGCGGCGACGAAATCGAGACCGCGTTCATCGTGCTCGGCCTCAAACATGCGCCCTTGCATCGCATTGCCCTGCGTGGCGAACACCTGGCGCATGGTCACGCCATCGACGCTGACGTTGCCGCGCCATTCGTAGCCGCTGTAGAGGATCGCGCTGCCGTCGCCATTGAATGCGCTGCCATCGGCGTATTGGCCTTTGACGCTGACCTTGAAAGTGTCGGTGCCATCGGCGGTCACGCTCATCACACCAGCGACTTCACCCTTGCCCGGCAGGTGACCGCTGAAGCTCCAGTCACCGACCAGCGCTGCGGCTTTCGGCGCGGTTTTCAGCCATTTCTGCCACGCTGGATTGTCCAGCGGATAACGCTTGGCCAATAGCGGCACCATCTCTTTGCGGGCAATATCGAACCAGTCGCGATCACGGGACATGGCCTGATATTCCAGCGACGGCCATTGACCGAGGTGGAAATTCACCAAGCGTTCCCACTCCTGCGCCGGACGCCGTTGCAAGGCAATGCGCGCCCCGGAGTGGCAGCGCCCGCACATCTGCGCGGTCTTTTCATCAAATTGTTCGACGGTGTTCAACCGACGCTCCAGCGCGTAACGCACGCCATCAGTTTCACTTGGCGCCAGGCCTTGGGTGTCGGCCAGGTATTTGACCAGGGTACGGCGGTCGTCATCGCTGATCTGCAGACCGTGCATGGTCTGCATGCGGGCGATGCTCATCAGCCAGCCTTCCGGGGTCTTGCGCTGGTGGCTGATGCGGCTCAGGGCGCTGTCGGCCTCGGGGGTGTGGCAGCCCTGACAGGTTTCTTTCAGGATGGTCTGGGCATCGCGGGCAGCCAGGCTGTGCGGCGAATGCAGGGCCACGCAAGCGGCCACGGCCAGCAGGCTGGCGCTCATGCCTGATCGGAGTCTTCTCTTCATCAACGTCGAACCTCGCACGGTGCTTTCTTATTGTTGTCGCTTATCGTTTTTATGGTTTCTGCCGTCAACGGTGTCACGCCGACGGAGGCAAGAGAAACGTCTGTGATGAGCAATACACGGAGCGTGCCAGCTTGCGGATAAGCTTTTCAATCAAGCATTTACGTGAAGATCACTGCGTTGCAGGGGTGGCGGGGATGTCGACTGGCGTCCAATTTCGCGACAACTGTTGCAGTGTGAGACAAGCATAGTTGTCGCGGGGTCGGGTGCGTTGGGTCAGCGGACGGAATTGTCAGGGTGAAACTGGTATTTCCCGCAGGACTGGCAACACCTTTGGCATGGTCGTTGAGCGTAATCTCTGGCCGCTGACTCCTTGGATTTTCGGGAAGCGACTTCGAGCCGATTTCCCCACCAAAACGCAAACGCGATCAGCAAAATCATGCTGAGTGACCATAGGCCCATGATGATATAAAAACTCATGATTTCTCCTCGAACAGGGCAACAGCATAAGAGGCAAGAAGTACGAAAAAACTACTGACAGCCATCGCTGCACTTGCCCGAATCGTGTTGGCATCGCTACCGTCGCCAATCACCAGCGAAGCTCCGCCTGTCACCATAAATCCAGTACCGATACCCATCATTAAACTGGTTATCCATCGAATGCTTTTGTTGTTCATCGACATCCTTGTGAAGAACTGAACCTGCCAATTCCATGGCAGGAAAACTGAAAAACTGCAGTGATGATCCCATCAGCCCTTAGTGCCGAATACTGCCTATCAACATTCGATAAGCCGCTGGATAAAGAACTTAGCTCGAACCTCTTCAATCCACCAGATGCCCTAAATCAACAGCGCAGCGACTCTTCCTACAGCAGTTCGGCCACTGTTTCGTCCGGCGCCTGCCAGGCCTGATCCGATCCGTATCTTGCATCTCAATGACTGTCGCGTTTTGCGACAAATTCACCTTTCCGCGCGCCTCAACATCCACCTCTCATGCCCGGCACAACAGGCTCGCAAGCCTTCCTGAGGCATTTGGCACAGCCATTGCGAAAGCCCTCCCAACGACAACGAACAACAAGAGGCTTCGCCATGTCCCTTCCGCATCTGCTCCCTGCCACTTCAGCTTTTATCCAGCGCGCACCGCGCATGTTGATCGGCGGCGCTTGGGTCGAGGCCGCCGACGGCCAGACCATGCCATTACACAACCCCGCCATCGGTGAAGTCCTCTGCGTGGTGCCCCGCGCCACACCGGAGGATGTCGACCGCGCAGTGCTCGCCGCGCGTCAGGCCTTCGATGATTCCGCCTGGAGCCGCACCCGTCCACGCGAGCGGCAAAACCTGTTGTGGAAACTCGCCGATCTGATGGAGCGCGACGCCGAACTGCTGGCGCAACTGGAATGCCTGAACAATGGCAAGAGCGCAGCAGTGGCGCAGGTAATGGACGTGCAACTGGCCATCGATTTTCTGCGTTACATGGCCGGTTGGGCGACAAAAATCGAAGGATCCAGCGTCGAGGTGTCGCTGCCGCTGATGCCGAATGATCAGTTCCACAGTTTCATTCGCCGCGAAGCCGTCGGCGTGGTCGGCGCCATCGTCGCCTGGAATTTCCCGCTGTTGCTGGCCTGCTGGAAACTCGGCCCGGCGCTGGCCACCGGTTGCACCGTGGTGCTCAAACCCGCCGATGAGACGCCACTGACCGCGCTGAAACTGGCCGAACTGGTGCTGGAAGCGGGTTACCCGGAGGGCGTGTTCAACGTGGTCACCGGCACCGGGATCACTGCGGGGTCGGCGCTGACGCACAACCCGTTGGTCGACAAACTGACTTTCACCGGATCCACCGCTGTCGGCAAACAGATCGGCAAGATCGCCATGGATTCGATGACCCGCGTCACCTTGGAACTGGGCGGCAAATCGCCGACCATCGTCATGGCCGACGCCGACCTGAAATCCGCCGCAGCGGGCGCGGCCAGTGCGATTTTCTTCAACCAGGGCCAGGTCTGCTGCGCCGGTTCCCGGCTGTATGTGCAGCGCAAGCATTTCGACAATGTCGTCGCCGATATCAGCGACATCGCCAACGCGATGAAGATGGGCAACGGCCTCGACCCAAGCGTCGAGATGGGCCCGCTGATTTCCGCGCGCCAGCAGGAACGCGTCTACAACTACATCGAGATGGGTCGCGAAAGTGGCGCGACCATCGCTTGCGGTGGCGAGCAATTCGGGCCGGGTTTTTTCGTTAAACCGACGGTGATCGTCGATGTCGATCAGAAACACTCGCTGGTGCAGGAAGAGATTTTCGGCCCGGTGCTGGTGGCGATTCCGTTTGATGACGAGGCCGATGCGCTGCGCATGGCCAATGACAGTCCTTATGGTTTGGGCGCGAGTATCTGGTCGAATGATCTGGCGGCGGTGCACCGGATGATTCCGCGGATCAAGTCGGGATCAGTGTGGGTCAACTGCCACAGCGCGCTGGATCCGGCGCTGCCGTTTGGTGGGTACAAAATGTCCGGGGTCGGGCGGGAAATGGGGTATGCGGCGATTGAGCATTACACCGAGCTGAAGTCGGTGTTGATCAAGTTGTAGAGATCAACAGCACCCTCACCCCAGCCCTCTCCGTTTATGTACCGGACACATGGTGGACGGGTGTTCGGAGACATGGTGGACACATTTTAATAGACACATTGCTCATCACCAAGGAGATGACCTGTGTCCTGGGAAGAGGTGTCCACCGTGCAGCTTCGTTCAGAATTCGTGCTTTTGGCTCGGCAAGAAGGGGCCAATGTTCGGCAGCTTTGCCGTCGATTCAATATCAGCCCAAGCACTGCCTACAAATGGCTCAACAGGTTTGAAAATCTCGGTGCGCAAGGGTTGATCGATCAGTCTCGACGACCAAAGACGTCACCCAAACGCTGCGCTGAAGAGGTTGAGCAGCAGATTTTGACCGTGAGTCAGGAGTACGCCGCTTGGGGCGCTCGCAAGCTCAAGCGCGTGTTGGAAGACGACGGCAAAGTGATGCCCTCCGTCAGCACCGTGCATGCGGTTTTACAGCGTCATTCGCGCGTTGATCCAAAGGCTGCCGAGACCAAACCGTTTATCCGGTTCGAGCACGAGGCGCCCAACGATCTTTGGCAGATCGACTTCAAGGGCCATATCAGCCTGAGCCACGGACGTTGCCATCCGCTGACGATACTGGACGATCACTCGCGGTTCTCACTGTGCATCGCTGCGTGCGCCAATGAGCAGCGCCGAACCGTCCAGGAGCAACTAATGCGGGCCTTTCGGCGCTACGGTCTGCCTCTGCGCATGACGATGGACAACGGTTCGCCATGGGGTGACCAGACCGGTGTTTACACCGCGCTGGAGGTCTGGCTGATGAGCCAAGGCATCAAGGTCGGCCACTCCCGACCTTATCACCCGCAAACCCAGGGAAAGCTGGAGCGCTTCCACCGCAGTCTGAAAAGGGAAGTCCTGCAAGGTCAGCTCTTCATCGATCTGGACGACGCACAACGGGCGTTTGATATCTGGCGTGAGATTTACAACCAGAAGCGCCCGCATCAAGCACTGGACATGCAGGTTCCTGCTACTCGCTACAGCAGCAGCCCGCGGGAATATCAGGAGCAACCTGCGGCGCCTGAGTACGACGATGGGGATGTGGTCAGGAAGGTTCAAGTGAAGGGAGAGATCTACTGGGGCAACCGTGAATACACTGTCGGGAAGGCGTTTTACGGGAGGTCAGTGGCTATCCGGGAAACGACGGAGGACGGCATCCACGATGTCTACTGGAGTAGACATCGTATCGCCCGAATCGACTTGAACTTGCAGATCGTCACGGCAGGTAAGAAGATCTAAAACCGTCCACCATGTCTCCGAACATGTGTCCACCATGTCTCCGGTACATACACTCCCGGAGGGAGAGGGGGCCGACCGAGTTGTCTGGTGAGCTGCATCGACCTGAAAGACCGAGTCGATGATGGATTCAATGGTGATCGCTTAAGTCGGTGTGCCTCGCCAATCTCCCCCAATCAGTCCCCTCTCCCACTGGGAGAGGGTTAGGGTGAGGGCCGATACCCCTGACCCAGCAACCATCCCCGAATCACCCGCCTCTGCTCTTCACTCAAAACCGCCAACACTAGCTCCGCCGACTCGGTGCGCAACCGCCTCACCAGCGGCGCGACCTCAACCCCTTGCACGTGCCAGATCCCCAACGGCTGATCCGCCGTAATCACCACCTCAGCCTCATCCACAAACCCATCTCGCAACACCGGCATCCGCTCAATCCGCAACGCCGAAAAGTCCGCCTCCGCATGCGCAACCTGAGCATCCGGCCACTGCCGCCGCGCCCGCCAGAACGGCTGTTCAGCCCAACGTTGCTCATCGGCATAAAAGTCCCTGCCGATCCGCGCAAAACGCAAAAACATCTGCTCCACCCGTTGCTGATGAAAGCGCTGCGCCAGCGCCGCCCGCTCCGGTTTGCCCAGCAGCGTGTTGATCACCACCGGTGCCTGCAACGCCGAAGACAGCGACTGAAAAATCCCGTTGCCCGACAGCGGATCCACCGCCATCGCCGCATCACCGACGCGAATCCAGTTATCGCCGCACACCTGTGCCGCCAAAATCGCCGTGCTGCTGCGAGCGTGCAGTTGCAGATCGGTTTCAACTGAATCGGCAAAAAACACTTGCGCAAACGAGGAAGCCTGGCGACGTTGACGACAGTAATCGAGCAACTGCGCCTTACCCGGCAAATCAGCGCTGGCTACGTCCACCGTCCATTGCCAATAACATTGCCCATCGGCCCGGCGCGCCATCCACGCCCAGCCATCCTCAAGACTTTCCACCGCACTGGCCGTTATACCCGGCGCGCCTTGCCAGCGATTGAGCAGGCTGACCGTCTCCGGCCCGCGCAAGCCCTTACCGAGTGCCGGCGCCTGCCGTCCGCGTGCTTCCACCAAAAACTCCGCGTGCAACGTTTTGCCGCCATCCAGTTCGATCCGATGCTCTTTCGCCGAGGAGTGCACACTCAGCACGCGCGCTTCGATCAGCTCAACCCCGGCCGCGCGCAAAGCCTCACGCAAACCGCGATCAAACGTCGGCCGATCCAATAGAAATTCGATGTTCTGCGCGTGCTGCTGACCGTTCCAGTTCACCTGTCGTTGCGAAGGCAATATCGCCTCGGCCAGCGCCTGATGCAGTCCGGCGCCGCGCAACGCCTCCAGCACTCTCTGCGATACACCTTCGAGGGCGGAAAAACGTCGCCACTCGCTGACCAGCGTCACGCCATAGCCCAACCGCCGCAGCCCCAAAGCTACCGCCGCACCCGCCGGCCCGGCACCAAAAATCACGATCGCGGTCACGGCGCAAACCGCCGCTCAGGCCCGCGATACCGGGCGTTTACTTTCAGCCATTCGACGACTTCAGAATTACTAGCCAGAGGATGCTCCAGCAGAAACGCAGTGATATGTCCGCTCAACGCCGCACAGCCCAGACTGGCCCCGGATTGCCCCAGATAAGTGCCATGCACGCACGCCGCAAAATCGGCCTGCGCACTGTCGAGCCACGACCATTGTTCGTCGGTGCACCGCGCATCCCCGGTCACCCGCAACACCTGCGGATAACTCGCCGGGAACACCGCCGCGCCCTGCGCCGGACTCGACGCGCAGAGCAACACGCCACGCGCTATCGCCGCCGCACAGGCTTCGCGCAACAAGCTGCGATCCTGACGCAAACCGAGACTCAGGTTGATCAAGCGAACGTCTTGCGTGACCAGCCAATCAATCGCCGTGGCGATCTGCAAAGCACTGGTCACGCCGCGCTGATCAAACACCTGCGCGACACACATCTGCGCGGCCGGTGCACGACGGCTGATCGCCTCGATCACCGCGCTGCCGTGACCCAGCGGATCATCGCGTAAATCCCCCTCAGCCAAACCCTCTTCCAACAACGAAAAGCGCCGACCGGCAATCACCTGCACCCGTTGCGCAGCCGAGTGCCCACTGTCGACCACGCCGATGCGCAACTCAGGCTTCATGCAGCACCGTTTTCGACGTCAGCACGCCGTCGAGCAATTCAAAGCGCAGATCGGCATCGGCCAGGGTCGACGGTCGATGGCTGATAAGGATGCGTGTGCGCCCGGCGAACAGGCGGTCAATCGCTTCAATGACTTCGCGCTCGGTCGCTTCATCGACCGCTGAAGTGGCCTCGTCGAGCACCAGAATCAAGGGATCCTGCAGCAGCGCCCGGGCAATCGCGATGCGCTGTTTTTGCCCCCCGGACAACTGCTGACCACGCTCGCCCAACGGACTGTCGAGGCCTTCCGGCAGCGAGGCGATCAAACTGTCGAGTTGCGCCAGCCGCGCCACTTCGGCAATTGATTCACGATTGGCATCCGGCATTGCGTAGGCGAGGTTATCGGCGAGGCTGCCGCGAAACAGCACGATGTCCTGGCTGACCACCGCAATGCGTCGGCGCAACTCGAACAGATCCAGTTCACGCAGATCGACCTCACCGAGCAACACCCGGCCAGATTGTGGATCGTGATGCCGTTGCAGCAGATCGATGAGGGTTGATTTGCCAACTCCGGAGCCACCGCTCAACGCGACTTTCAAACCGTAGGGAATCGTCGCTTCGATGCCGCTCAACGTGCTCGGCCGCCCCGGATGGCTGAAGTGCACATTGTCGAAACGCAGTTCGCCCGAGCCTGGCAACGGTTGCGGCGCAACCGGTGAACGCACGGTCGGTTCTTCGCCGCGCAATTCCATCACCCGACCAAGGCTGACGGTCATCCGCTGAATCGCCACGTACAGCCCCAGCAAGCTCTGCACCGGCCCGACCGCCATGCCCAGATACGTCGAAAACGCAATCAGGGCGCCGAGCTGCCAAGTACCCTGCACCACCCAATAACCGCCGATCAAAAATGCACAGGCGCGGGACAACGAGGTCAACGTGCCGGGCACAGCCTGAGTAAAAAACTCGGTAACTTGCAGGCGCAGCAATTGATTCATGTAGCCCTGCCCAAGATGTTCCAGACGCCGCGCCTCACGCTGCTGCTGGCCCGCCGATTGAATAAACTTCATCACCGGTAAGGTCTCGACCATGAACGACGACATGTCCGCCGAACGCTCGCGCAACTGCCGCACATCACGCTCGACCTTGCGCCGCATCCAGCGCAGCCACAACACGTCGAGGGGAATCAGCACCAGCGCCAGCAGCGAGAGTTTCCACGACAGGGTGAAGAGCATCGCGATGGCGACCACCAACCCGATCACACTGGAGACCGCAGAGAACAGCGAATCCACGGCAAAGCGCTGAATCTCCGCCACATCGCCATCCAGACGCGACATCAGGTCACCGATGCGCCGCTGCCCATAGAAACTCGGCGACAGGGTTTGCAGGTGCCGATAGAGGTCGTCGCGCAGGGCAAACAGAATCCGCCCGGACAGGCGCGTGTGCAGAAAACGGTTGATCCCCGACAATGCAGTCCCGAGCAATCCGGCGATGATCATCAGCACTGCAATCATCACCAGCATCGGAAAATTGCGCGCCAGCAGACCGTCGTCGATCAGCAATTTGATCAGCCACGGCTGCACCAGCACCAGCAACGAGGCGCACACCGACAGCGCAAGCAAACCGGCAATCGCCAGCCGCTGCGGACGGACAAAACCGTAGAGCCAGCGCAACGCTGCTTGCAGCGCGGCGGGGTCGCGGCTGTCGATCAGCCGTACGATCAGGCGCTGCATCACGAGCGCAACTGTTTGAGTTTGCGATACAGCGTCGCGCGGCTGATGCCCAGCGCTTCGGCGGCGGCAGAAACGTTGCCCTGATGGCTGTCGAGGGACTGGCGGATCATTTCCAGTTCGTTCTCACGAATACTTCCGGCCGCCGGTTTCTCGCTGGCGGTCAGTTCATCGAGCATGCTGTCGGGCAGATGATCGAGCGTCAGTACGCTGTCGCCCGGTTCGCGCATGGCCAATGCGGTGCGCAAGACCATTTCCAGTTGGCGGATGTTGCCCGGCCAGTGATAGCTGGCGAGCAGCCGGTCGAGGTCGTCATGCAGGAGCACATTTGGCGCGTCGAGTTTGCTGAGTAAACGGCTGACCAACGCGGCGAAATCATCGCGCTCGCGCAAGGCCGGGAGCATCACGCTGATGCCGTTGACGCGGTAGAACAGATCCTCGCGAAACTGCTTGTCGGCGACGAGAATTTTCAGATCGCGGTGCGTGGCGCAGATCAGCGCGACGTCGATGTCCTGCTCTTCACCGGCGCCGAGCGGCGCCACTTTGCGATCCTGCAGCACGCGCAACAACCGCGCCTGCAAGGCCAGTGGCATGTCGCCGATTTCATCGAGGAACAGCGTGCCGCCGTGGGCTTGTTGCAGCCGGCCAATCATGCCGCCGCGCCGCGAGCCGGTGAACGCGCCTTCGCGGTAGCCGAACAGTTCCGACTCGATCAAGCCTTCGGGAATCGCCGCGCAATTCACCGCGACAAATGGTTTGTCGCAGCGACTGCCGGCCATGTGCAAAGCGCGGGCGATGACTTCTTTACCGGTGCCGGTTTCGCCGAGCAGCAACACTGGCAATTCGTTTGCCAGCCCTTGGCGCGCCATGCGCAAGGCACGGGCGTAACGGGCATTACTGCCAGCCAGCGCGTCAAGATCGGGTGGTGGTTTGATGGATTTCGCTACGCTGCGCGGTGGCCCGCCAAGGTTGACCGACCGCGCGGGTGCACGCAGGGTTTTGTAGAAAAACTCACCTTTGGCGGTTTGCAGACTGCCGACACCGCCCTGCTGTAAACGACTGAGCAATTGCAGGCCATCGACCCCGAGAAACTCTTCACAACGACGCCCGAGCAGCGCCGAACGTTCGGCCCGCAGTAGCTGACACGCCTGCGCGCTGACCGCGAGAATCTGTCCGCCGAGACTGACCGCGAGCAAGCCCTGCCACGGCGATTCCAGATACTGCCGACGACTGTGAAACGCCAGGACAATCTGATCCGGAAAGCTGTTATTGAACACCCGGCTTTCGATCTGACTGACCGCCATGCTCAGCAGCGCGGTGCTGTCGTGTACGCGACCGAGCGGGCCTTCGCGGGTCAGATCGAGGACACCGAGAATCTCGCCTTGCGGGCAATGGATCGGCACCGAGGTGCAGGAAAAATCCGTCAGGCGATCAAGGTAATGTTCGCCGCAATCGATCAGCGTTGGCCGGGCTTCGACCAGGGCTGTGCCGAGGGCATTGGTGCCGCGAGCCGCCTCGCTCCAGCAGGCGCCGAGGGTGATGTCTTGCAGACCACTGCCCTTGAGCCGGTCAGCGCGCCCTTCGACGGCGAGGATGGTCGCGTCGGAGTTGGCGAGGATGATCAGGCCTTCCTTGCCTTGGCGTTCGGCGAGGTAATCGATGGCCGGCATCGCTGCGTCGATCAGCAGGCGATTGCTTGCCAGCAGCACGTCGAGGCTGGCGCTCGATTCCAGCGTCAGCTCGTGTTTGCCGTTGAAGTGCACACCGTGGCCAAGACTGCGTCGCCACGAAGCATCGATCTCCGCACGCAGCACGCCGTCAGGCACCTGGCCTTCCAGATGCAATTTTTCCCGGGCGAGCCGGGCTTCGTGATGTGGCTTGGGATCGGTGGTTTTTATTAGAGTCATCAAGCGCTCCGCAGCGGTCCGCTTTGCGCTTTTATTATTTCAGCGCCCTGACGGCAATCTTTACGTTAACGTCAGGGCGATGGCAAGCACCGTAGGGCGCTTGGGGTTCCGGCAGGTGAAACCAGTCATCGTTCTTCGCGAGCAAGCCCGCTCCCACAGGGGCAACGCATACCAACTGTAGGAGTGAGCCTGCTCGCGATAGCGGTCGCTCTGCTCACACAAAACTCAGATCTGCCAAACCTCACCATTCACAAAAAACGCCCGAGCATTATCCTCAAGACTCTCCAGGTGATACCCACCCTCCTGCACAATCAAACACGGCAACTCAAGCCCGCGAATCCGCTCACCCAAGGTGGCAAACCCCTCACGCGTCACCGCCACCTTGCTCTGCGGATCCAGTTCATAAATATCGAACCCCAACGACAGCACCAGCACCTCGGCACCAAACTCACGCACCGCCGCCAACGCCACATCGAGTTGCCCCAGGAAATCCGCTTCACTCGCACCATGCGCCATCGGCAGATTGAGATTGAAGCCCTCCCCCGCGCCCGCACCGCGTTCTTCGGCAAACCCGGCCACGCCCGGATAGAAGTTGGTCGGATCGCCATGCACCGAGACGTAGAGCACGTCATCGCGGTCGTAGAATATTTCCTGAATGCCCTGACCGTGATGCATGTCGGTATCGAGCACCGCGACCTTGGCGAACTTGTCACGCAACACCTGCGCCGCCACCGCCGCGTTGTTCACATAGCAAAAACCACCGGCGGCTTCGGCACGAGCGTGGTGTCCCGGCGGGCGGCACAGCGCGTACGCCGCCGGCTCGCCATCGATCAACGCCTGCGCGCCCGCCACCGCGCTTTGTGCCGACCAGTACGCCGAACGCCAGGTCTGCTCGCCGACCGGGCAACTGCCGTCGGCGAGATAGCGTGCGGCCTGCGCGAGGATGCCGCGCAGGGCATTGGGTTCGCGGACGAAGATGTTCGACATGACTTCATCGCCCCAGTCTTCGGGGATTTCCTTCCATCGGGCGTGCGCTTCCTGGAGGAATGTCAGGTACGGCGCGCCGTGTACCGCGAGCAATGGTGCGAGGCCGGCGTCGGTCGGTTGCTCGACGTTGAAGCCCAGATTGTGCGCGGCCTGCACCAGACGCTGCGCGCGCTCGGGGACTTCCTGCGGCGTGCGCATCTGGCCACGGGAGTAGTAGCTGCGTGGATGGTGGAGCAATTGTTCTGGGTGGAAAAAACTGCGCATGGGATGGATTCCTGTCAGTTAATACAAATCTTGAAAATGACCGATTTCAACTGTAGGAGTGAGCCTGCTCGCGATAGCGGTCTGTCATTTGACTTTGATGGTGGCTAACACGGCCCCATCGCGAGCAGGCTCACTCCTACATGGGGATTGGGGATTACCGGGAAATTTCAGCGCGGGCGAGGACAGCGTTGAGCAGCACATCGGTGCCTTGGCGCACATCCTCGGGCAGCACGTCTTCGGCCTCGTTATGGCTCAGGCCGCCGACGCACGGAATGAACACCATCGCGGTCGGGCAGTATCGCGCTAGCAGAATCGCGTCATGCCCGGCGCCGCTGACAATCGATTGCTGAGCGTAGCCCAGCGCATCCACCGCCGATTGCACTGCCGCCACGCACTCGGCGTCAAACGGCGTGGCCGGGCTGATCCAGTGCGGGGTGATCGTCACGCTCAACCCCCGCGCATCAGCAATCGCCTGCAAACGTGCGCGCACTTGTTGTTCCATCGCGGCGATAGCGTCGTCACGGTGATGACGCAAATCGACGGTGAAATTCACCAGACCGGGAATGGTGTTGCGCGACGATTTATTGATGCTCAGTTCGCCCACGGTGGTGAGCCCTTCGGGAGCGAAATCCGTCGCCAGTTCTTCAATCGCCTGAATCATCCGTGCCACGCCGTACAAGGCATCCTTGCGCAACGGCATCGGCGTGGTGCCGGCATGCGCGGCCATGCCTTCGACGCGCACATCGAGCCAGCGGATCGCTTGGCCACCGGTGACCACACCGATGCTTTTCGCGTTGTCTTCAAGGATCGGGCCTTGCTCGATGTGCGCTTCGAAATAGGCATCCACCGCACCTCCCAAGGCACGGTCAGCGGCGTAACCAAGGCGCTGCAACTCTTCGGCAACGCTGATGCCGTTGGCGTCGCGCACCGCCAGTGCGGCCTGCAAATCCATGATCCCGGTGAACACCGCCGAGCCGAACATCGCCGGGGTAAACCGCGCGCCCTCCTCGTTCGTCCACACCGCGATTTCCAGCGGTTTGCGGGTTTTGATGTTCTGGTCATTGAGGCAGCGCACCACCTCCAGACCGGCCAATACGCCGTAAACGCCATCGAAGCGGCCACCCTCCGGTTGGGTGTCGAGGTGACTACCCATCATCACTGGCGCCGTGTTCGGATCGGTGCCTGGGCGGCGGGCGAACAGGTTGCCGATGGCATCGACACTCAGGGTCATGCCCGCCTCGCGGCACCAGTGGGCGAACAGTTCGCGGCCTGCTTTGTCTTCATCGCTCAACGCCAGACGGCAGCTGCCGCCGCGTGCGGTTGCGCCGATTTCAGCCATCGCCATCAGGCTCGCCCACAGGCGTTCGCCATTGATCTTCAACATGAGGTGCTCCTGGAATTCGAGATTAAATAGAAGCCATTTCCGCGCGATGAGCGCTGGCATGGCGACGTGCGAGGGACAACACGCAGATCAGCGAAACCGCAGCGATCAGGCTGTAGAACACCGCCAGCGGCCACCACTGACCGGTGAATTTGTGCGCGAGCATGGTGCCGATCAGCGGCGTCAGACCACCCGCCACCGCGCCGCAAATCTGATAGGCCAGCGAAATCGCGGTGTAGCGCACGCGGGTCTCGAACATGCCGCTGACGTACCCGGCGATCACTGCGTAAAACGACGCCATGCACACCACCGCCAATGCGATGCCGAGAATGATCAGCGGCGCCTGCGCCGAACTCACCAGGACAAACATCGGATACGGCGAGGCCATCGCCAGCAGCGACACCAGACACAGGAAACGCGTGGCGCCGATCTTCTCCGCCGTCCATGCCGCCAGCGGCTGAATGCAGAACTGAATGATCGCAACGACGAACAGGCATTCAAGAATCAACGAACGCGGCAGCGCCAGTTGCTGAGTGGTGTAGGCGATCATGAAGGTGTTGGTGAAATACACCCCGGCAATGCCCAGCGTGTTGGCGCCGATGCACAGCAACAGTGGGCGCCACGCGGTGCGCAGAACCTCCATCACCGGCGCTTGTTCCTTACGGGTTTCCTTGCTCGCTTTCTCGCGGCTGGCGAGGAATTCCGGCGACTCATTTACGCCTAGGCGAATCGCCAGACCGACCAGCAGCAACAACGCACTGGCGAGGAACGGCAGACGCCAGCCCCAACTCATCAAATCTTCTTCGGGCAAACGGGTCACCGCGCTGAATGCCAGCAGCGAGAGGATCAAACCCGCCGGGCTACCGAGTTGCGCGAAGGACGCGAAGAAGTTGCGCCGGCCCTTCGGCGCGTGTTCGCCGGCCATCAACACCGCCCCGCCCCACTCGCCACCGACGGCGATACCCTGGACGACGCGCAGCAGAATCAGCATCACTGGCGCGGCCACGCCGATCTGGGCGTAGGTCGGCAGCAGACCGATGCACACGGTGACCACGCCCATCATCAGCAACGTGATGATCAGCGACTTCTTGCGGCCGATGCGGTCGCCGATGTGGCCAAAAATGATCCCGCCCAACGGCCGCGCAAAAAAGCCCACGGCGAAGGTGCCGAAGGCGGCCATGGTGCTGAACAGTGGATCATCGGAAGGGAAAAACAACGCGCCGAACACCAGCGCGGCGGCGGTGGCGTAGATGTAAAAGTCGTACCACTCGATCATGGTGCCGATAAAGGCAGCGGCTGCCGCACGGCGCGGCTGGTTGGAAGCTTGGGGCTTCATGGTCGGGCTCCTTTGATTGTTTTTTTGGCAGGAGGAAAACGCTAGGGCGAGGCACTCTGGCGGTGCCTGTCTGGGAGTGATTTATCGTCCCGGGGCTATGATTAGTCAATTTTCTATTTATTATTCCGACTATTACGCCAACTTATAATCGAGGCCGCGATGGCTGAGCGCGATGTACAACGTTTGCTGAATGATCGTCTGGACTGGAACCTGTTGCGCACCTTCCGCGTGATCGGCCAAGAGCTGAGCATCAGCCGCGCCGCCGCGCGTTTGCACCTGACGCAACCGGCGGTGAGCCAGGCACTCAAGCGTCTGGAAGAACAACTCGGCCGGCAATTGATCGCCCGGCGCGGCCCGCGCTTTGCCCTGACCGAAGTCGGCGAGCAGATCTTCGAACTCGCTGGCGAGATCTATGGACAGGTCTCACAAGTCGGCGGATTGCTCGAACAACCGGCCGACGAAGTGATCGGTAAAGTGCGCCTGTTGATCATCAGCCGGATCTTTTCCGACCGGTTCGATGACTTTCTTGCCGACTTCCATCGCCAGTACCCACGGGTGGATCTGGAAGTTGATGTGATGCGCAGTTCCGACATCGTCAGCGCCTTGCAGGAGAAAACCGCGACCCTCGGCCTGAGCCTCAATCGCCGCCCGCAACCGCGTCTCGAACAGCGTTTGTTCCTGCGGCAGCGCTATGCGTTTTTCTGCGGCAAGCACCATGAATTGTTCGGTCGCGAGGACGTCAGCGAAGGCGATTTGCAGTGCGAGAATTTCGTCAGTTTTACCAGCGACCAAATTGGCGGAATGCTCTCGCCGTTGACGATTTTTCGGGATCAGCAGGGTTTCAGCGGACGCATCGTCGCGTCCTCGCCGAGCCTGGAGGAAGTACGGCGACTGGTGATCGCCGGGTTCGGGATTGGTTGCTTGCCGGAGCATGTGGTGGCGGCGGACGTTGAGGCGGGATTGCTCTGGCGACTGCCGCCTCACGAAGGGATTGCCGATGTCGACATCCATTTACTGTGGAACCGCGACCAGCGCATGAGCCGCGCCGAGACGCTGTTTATCGAACGCTTGCAGGCGTGTCTGGCGGATCAGTAACCCAACGTTCTGTCGGCGCTGTTGAGTAGCTCTTCCCCCGAATTCAGTCGGCGGAAGTTCTCGGCGATCTGAGCGGCGATGCAGTCGTGGGAAGCTGCCGAGGCCATGTGCGGGGTGATCGTTACACCGGCGGTTGTCCAGAGTGGATGGTCGCTGGGTAACGGTTCCTGATCGAAGACATCGAGTAGCGCGCCGCGCAGTTTCCCTGTTTGCAGAGCCTGTTGCAGATCCTCGATATTCAGGTGTGCGCCGCGTCCGACATTGACCAGTGCTGCGCCGTTGGCCAGGTGTTCGAACGTGGTTTGATTGAGGATGCCGCGCGTCTCGTGGGTCAGTGGCAACAGGTTGATCAGCAGCTCCACGTTGTGCAAAAACGCCGTGAAGGTTTCCGAGCCGGCGAAGGTCTGCACACCCGGCAGATCCTTGGTACTTCGCGCCCAGCCACGGACGTCATAACCCGCTTTGGTTAAATCCTCAGCGATGGCGCTGCCGAGCGATCCCAGACCCATGATCCCGATCCTGAACTGACTCGCCGGGCGCTGCAGCGGGCGCTCCCAGTGCTGGCGTTTTTGCTGTTGCAGCACCTGATCAAATCCCCGGTGAAAGTGAATCACCGCCCAACGTACATACTCGGTCATGCCTTGCCGATGACCGGGATCGACCACCCGGCACACCGGCAGATCCGGGCACGACGGATCGTGCTCCAGATGATCGATACCGGCGGCCACCGAGTGAATTACTTGCAGATTGGGTAACGCGGCGAGACTGCCCGGCAGCGGAAACCAGCACGCCGCGATCTGTGCATCAAGCGCTCGCGGGTCATCGGCCGGCACTGCCGTGAGGTGCGGCGCGCTGCGTGCAAACGCGGCCTGCAATTGCTTGAGCAACAGCAAGTCGCGGGACAACAGTGCAACGGTATTCATGACAGATAGGACTCGCGCTGGGAATCGATCAAGGTCAAAGCGGCCGCCCAGGCCAGGTCGATGATGTTGTCCTGTTCATCGCGGTCGAACTGTTCAGCGGTGTGCGCGCAGATCTCGTGGGACGGATAATGCAGCTCCGAACCACCGGCCAATGCCTGCACTTGCGCCTGACAGGCACGCTCGAGAAAGTGGATTTCCTGAAAGGCCTGAGCCACGCCCGAGCCACCAACCAGCAAACCGTGATTGCGCAAAATCATCGCGCGGTGCGGGCCGAGGTCGGCGATCAAACGCTCGCGTTCATCCAGCGACAGCGCGATGCCTTCGTAGGTGTGATAAGCGAGTTTTCCGTAGAACTTCAGCGCGTGTTGGCTGATCGGCAGCAAGCCTTGTTTTTGCGCAGCGACGGCCATCCCGGCGGCGGTGTGCGTGTGGATCACGCAGTTCAGATCCGGGCGCGCCATGTGGATCGCCGAGTGAATGACGAAGCCTGCGGCGTTGACCCGATGACCCGCATATTCAGGGTCGACGATGTTGCCATCCTGATCGATGCGCACCAGATCGGAAGCACGCATGCGGTCGAAAATCACCCCGTAGCGGTTAATCAGAAAATGGTGCTCCGGCCCCGGAATACGCAGGGTGATGTGCGTGTCGATCAAGTCGGTCATGCGGAAATGCGCGATCAAGCGATACAGCGCGGCGAGCTCACAGCGGGCTTGCCATTCAATCGGATCGATGTGGGCAGGTTTACTCACGAATACACCTCTTTGTTGGAATGCAGAACGACCGGCGCGGCACGCAGCCGAACGAGGCCACAGACACCGATGAGCGACACGGTCGAGAGCAATGTGAAGAACACCGCCAATGGCAGCCATTGCCCGGAAAATTTGCTGGCCAGCAGCGTGCCGATCAAAGGCGTGGTGCCGCCGGCGAGCGCGCAGCTCAATTGATAGGCGATGGAAATCCCCGAATAGCGCAGATGCACCGGAAAAGCCTGAGTCATGTAGCCGGCAATCACTGCGTACAGCGCCGACAGGATCACCACCGCGACGGCGATGCCGAGGGTCATCAGCAAAATGTTTTGCGTGCCGACCAGCAGGAACATCGGGTATGGCGTGACCATGCACAGCAACGCAACCAGCATCAGGAAGCGGCCCTCGCCAATTCGTTCGGCCAATAGCGCCGACAGCGGTTGCGAGAGCAGTTGAATCACCGTGACCAGGAACAGGCAATCAAGAATCGTCGCCCGCGAAATGCCCTGGTATTGGGTGACGTAGGTGATCATGAAAGTGTTGGTGAAAAAGAACCCGGCCGAGCCGATAGTCACCGCAGCCGCCGCGAACAGAATCTGCCGCCAGCACTGACGGATCACGTCTTTGACCGGGTATTTCGAGGTTTCGTTGTTCTCTTTGGCCTTGGCGAATTCCGGCGATTCATGCACGCCGGAACGGATCATCAAACCAACCATCATCAGCACGCCACTGGCAAGAAATGGCAGTCTCCAGCCCCAGGCGAGAAACTCTTCCGGCTCCAGTGAAGTGACGAGGCGGAAGGCGATCAATGCCAACAACAGACCCGCAGGACTGCCGAGTTGAGCGAAGGATGCGTAAAAGGTTTTGCGCTTGGCCGGCGCATGTTCGCTGGCCATCAACACTGCCCCGCCCCACTCGCCACCAACGGAAATCCCTTGGATCAGGCGCAACACGATCAAACCGATCGGCGCCCATATGCCGACGCTGGCATAGCTCGGCAGCAAGCCGATACCGGCAGTCGCCAGGCCCATCAGCGCCATCGTCACCAGAAGCATTTTCTTGCGCCCGAGACGGTCGCCCAAATGACCGAAAACCATACCGGCCATCGGTCTGGCGATGAAGCCGACGGCGAAGCTGCCGAAGGCTGCGAGCGTGCTGGTAACCGGATCTTCGCTGGGGAAAAACACTTGCCCAAGCACCAGTGCGGCGGCAGTGGCGTAGATGTAGAAATCGTAGAATTCGATGGTCGTGCCAATGAAGGCAGCGGCCGCGGCGCGACGCGGCTGAGCGGTGGTGTGCATGCAAGGACCCTGTGTATTTATCGTTTTTTTGGGCAGGTTTCAGGCGGCTGACGGTCACGCTCTGTGGCGCTTGTGGGCTTTATCGCTTCCGTGACAGGATTAGTCAATTTTCAAAAACTTAACGCTAGTATTAGCCCTGCTACTACATGGAGTGTGTGATGTCCTCTTCCAACCCTTGGGTCGGCCGGCGCTTTCTCAATGATCGGCTGGACTGGAACCTGTTGCGCACCTACCTGGTGATCGGCCAGGAAGGCAGCATGAGCCGCGCCGCTGCGCGCTTGCACATCACCCAGTCGGCAGTGAGTCAGGCATTGAAACGCCTCGAAGAACAACTGGAATGTGTGCTGATCGCGCGCAGCGGGCGGCGCTTTGATCTGACCGAAACCGGCGAGGAAGTCCTGCGTATCGCGGCGGATATTTATGGCGATATTTCACGACTGGGGACAGTGATCGAGCATCGCCATGATGACGTGGTCGGCAAGATCCGCATCCTCACGGTCAGCGGTGTGCAGGCGCGGCACTACGATGATTTTCTGGCTGACTTCCATGAAACGCATCCGAAAATCGAGCTGGAAGTCGAGGTGATGGGCAGCTCGAACATCATCAGTTCACTGCTGCAAAAAACTGCCACGGTGGGCGTTGGCCTATGTCGTCTCGCGCAACCACGACTTGAACGGCGGGTGTTGTTTCGCGAGACCTACGCGTACTTTTGCGGGCAGCGCCATCGGTTGTTCGGGCAACAGAATCTGTCGCTTGAGGAATTGGCGGCGGAGAACTTCGTCAGCTTCACCAGTGATCAGCTCGGCGGCAATCTATCGCCGTTGACGCTGTTTCGCGATCAGCAAGGGTTCACCGGCAAGATCGTGGCGTCTTCCACCAGTTTTGAAGAGATATACCGATTGATCTGCGCCGGATTCGGCATCGGTTGTCTGCCGACGCACTTGGTGCGGCGCGACGTCGAGCAGGGTTTGCTCTGGCGGTTACCACCGGAGGACGGCGTGGTGGATTTCGATATCGAGCTGCTGTGGAATCGCGAGCAGAAGATGACTCAGGCCGAGACCGTGTTCCTCGACAGCTTCCAGCACATGCTCAGCTTGCGTGAGCCTGTGCTGTGAAGCTGTAATTGATCAAACGTGCGGATCGCCTGGCGCTTTGGCTGGCGCCGCGTATTGCGGCTTGAGATGGCCATCCTGATCAAGTAGCCAGGCATCCATGATCTGCCGCACCACAGGACCTGCGACTCGGCCACCGGCCTCACCGTTTTCGATCATCACCGCAATCGCAATCTTCGGATGCTCGGCCGGCGCGAAGCCGACGAACAAGGCGTTGTCGCGATGGCGCTCGAGGGTTTTCTCGCGGTTGTAACGCTCACCCTGCTTGATCGCCACCACTTGCGCCGTACCACTCTTGCCAGCGATGCGGTACTGCGCACCGGCCGCTGCTGCACGAGCAATGCCTCGCGCATCGTGCATCACCATCTGCATACCGTGGTTGACCTGTTCCCAATCGCGCGGGTCTTTGAGCAGGATGTTCGGCATTGGATTTTCATCGACCGGTGCCACGCCATCGACGGTTTTCGCCAGGTGTGGACGGTTCCACACGCCTTTGTTGGCGATCAGCGCAGTGGCCTGAGCCAGTTGCAGCGGCGTGACTTGCATGTAGCCCTGGCCAATACCGAGGATCACGGTTTCACCCGGGAACCAGGCTTGGCGGCGGGTGGCGCGCTTCCACGCTTGCGACGGCATCAAACCGGGCGACTCTTCGAACATGTCCAGCGAGACCTTTTCGCCGAGGCCGAACATCGCCATGTAGTCGTGCAGGCGATCAATGCCAAGCTTGTGCGCGAGGTCGTAGAAGTAGGTGTCGTTGGAACGCATGATCGCGGCGTCCATGTCTACCCAGCCATCGCCGCTGTGGTTCCAGTTGCGGTACTTGTGATCGAAGTCCGGGAGTTGGTAGTAACCCGGATCGAAGACGCGGGTTTGCGGCGTCACGACGCCAGCATCGAGACCGGCGATAGCCACTTCCGGCTTGATGGTCGACCCCGGCGCGTAGAGGCCGCGCAGCACGCGGTTGAACAGCGGCCGGTCGATAGAATCACGCAGCGCCGAATATTCCTTGGAGCTGATGCCGGTCACGAACAGGTTCGGGTCGAAACTCGGGTTACTGACCATGGCCAACACTTCACCGGTGGCCGGGTCGAGCGCTACTACGGAACCGCGACGATCACCCAGTGCGGCCTCAGCGGCTTCTTGCAGGTGGACGTCGAGGCTGAGAACGATGTTTTTACCCTGTACCGGATCCGTGTGCTTGAGTACGCGCAGCACTCGGCCCTGGGCGTTGGTTTCCACTTCTTCGTAGCCGACGTGGCCGTGCAGTTGGGCTTCGTAGAAACGCTCGATGCCGGTCTTGCCGATGGATTGCGTGCCGCGATACTCGACCGAGTCGAGGGTTTTGGATTCTTTTTCGTTGATACGGCCGACGTAGCCGATCGAGTGGGCGAAATGCGCGCCGAGTGGGTAGTGGCGGACGAACTGCGGTTCAACATCGAGCCCGGGCAGGCGGAACTCGTTAACGGCCAGAACGGCGATCTGCTCTTCGGTCAATTCATAGAACAGTGTCACTGGCGTGAAGGGATGACGCGACTGCTTCATCGCCTTGTCGAACACCGTGCGGTCTTCGGCAGGCAGGTGCAGGAGGTTGATGACCTCATTCAGCTCTTCATTGACGTCGGTGGCGCGTTCGCGGGTGATGATCAGGTTGTAACTGGGACGGTTGTCAGCCAGCAACACGCCATTGCGGTCGTAGATCAGGCCGCGTGTGGGCGGGATCGGCAAGACGTGGACGCGGTTGTTTTCGGAGATGGTCGAGTGGTAATCGAACTCGACCACTTGCAGGATGTACAGCCGCACCACCAGGGCACAGCTGACTGCAAAGACGAACAGAGCGCAGGCGATCAACCGTTTGTTGACCAGACTTGTCTCTTTTTCGTGATCCTTGATCGGGATAGGTTCAGGCATTTCTACAGCAACTCTTTGACATAAATTAATGCCGTTCCTTGGGCATGACATCAGTCCGTTAAAAAACGAGCTGCACCATACCAAAAACTGCCCGGTCACTTCAGACCGTTTTTCTCCAATGGCAGGTCTTGCGACGGTCGGAACGGTCTCAACGCGTCGTGAAAACTTTTCCTGCGGGCAAAACAAAACCCCAACTGCTTTCGCAATTGGGGTTTCGGAATTTAATCTTGACGATGACCTACTCTCACATGGGGAAACCCCACACTACCATCGGCGATGCATCGTTTCACTGCT
>NZ_JASCPK010000084.1:0-25892 GCF_029959385.1 Pseudomonas sp. PS01303 | reverse complement strand
CTACAAAAAAAATGTGCAAACCAACCCTGTGGCGTGGGGATTTATCCCCGTTGGGCTGCGCAGCGGCCCCGCTTTTTTTAGGGCCGCTGCGCGCCCCAACGGGGATAAATCCCCTCGCCACAAAAGCTCACTACCACTGGGTTTTAGTGGTTATTCGAAGAGGGCGTCGAGGGCCTGTTCGAGGCGCGTTACGGCGATGATCTGCAAGCCCGGCGGGGACTCTTTTGGCGCATTGCCTTTGGGCACGATCGCGCGTTTGAAGCCGTGCTTCGCGGCTTCCTTCAGGCGCTCCTGGCCACTGGGCACAGGACGCACTTCGCCAGACAACCCAACCTCTCCAAACACCAACAAATCATGCGGCAACGGCCGATTGCGCAAACTCGACATCACCGCCGCCATCAACGCCAGGTCAGATGCAGTCTCCAGCACCTTCACCCCGCCAACGACGTTGAGAAACACGTCCTGATCGTGCGTCGGAATCCCGCCATGGCGATGCAACACCGCGAGCAACATCGCCAAGCGGTTCTGATCCAGCCCCAACGTTACCCGTCGCGGGTTGGCCAGATGGCTGTCATCGACCAGAGCCTGCACTTCCACCAGCATCGGCCGGGTGCCTTCCCACGTTGCCATCACCACACTGCCCGGGACTTCTTCCTGCGCCCGTGTGAGAAAAATCGCCGAAGGGTTGGAGACTTCTTTCAAACCCTTGTCCGTCATGCCGAACACGCCCAGTTCGTTGACGGCACCGAAACGGTTTTTCACCGCGCGCAGCAAACGCAAACGACCATCGGACTCACCTTCGAAATACAGCACGGTGTCGACCATGTGTTCGAGAACACGCGGGCCGGCCAGCGCGCCTTCCTTGGTGACGTGGCCGACAAGGAAAATCGCCGTGCCGCTCTGTTTGGCATAACGCACCAGCAGTGCCGCACTCTCACGCACCTGGGACACGCCACCGGGCGCCGATTGCAGTTGTTCGGTGAAGATCGTCTGGATCGAATCGATCACCATCACCTTGGGCTTTTCCTGGCGGGCGGTGGCGATGATGGTTTCGATGCATGTTTCGGTCATCACCCGCAGTTGATCCTGCGGCAAGCCGAGACGCCGCGCGCGCATGGCCACCTGCTGCTGGGATTCTTCGCCGGTGACGTACAGCGCCGGCATGCTCTTGGCGAGGTTGCACAAGGTCTGCAACAGAATCGTCGATTTGCCGATGCCCGGATCGCCGCCGATCAACACCACCGAGCCGTCGACCAGACCGCCGCCGAGTACGCGATCCAGTTCACTGGATGCCGTGGAAAAACGCGGAATCTCTTCGACGCTGACTTCGGCCAAGGTTTTGATCTGCGCCTGCTGGCCGGTCCAACCGGTGCGACCGCTTGGCGCCGTGGCACCGCCGCTTTCGATCATGGTTTCGGTGAGGGTGTTCCAGGCACCGCATTCGCCACACTGCCCGGCCCACTTGGGAAAGGTTGCGCCGCACTCGGTGCAGCCGTACATGCGCTTGGCCTTGGCCATCAGAACCCCCGGGGCAAAAACCGCGATGATAACGCAGACGGAGCCTGATTCCGGCTCCGTTTGCGCTCCGTCGTTATCAGTCGACCAGTTTCGCCGCCAAGGCCTTGACCCGATTCAGGTCACCATTAGCCACCTTCGTCACGCCGGTGCCGTACTCTGGATCGGCCTTATAAAGGAAGGACAGGATGATGTGCTTGCTCTCGTCATCCGCGCTCGCCAGCGAGCCACCGAAACTGTCGATCAAGTCACGACGTTCCTTTTTGCTGAAGGAGCGATAAAGATCACCGGCCTGCCTGAAGTTCTGCTCCCGTGTAATTTTCGCTTGCTGAGTATTGCCAGACAACGCCGATTGGCTGTAACGCGCACTCTGAGTTTCTTCACGCGGTTGCAGTCGGCTCGGTTGATAGTTCACGCCGGAATTGCTCGCCCCGCTATTCATTGCGCCGTCCTGATTGCCGTTATTGACGCCCACCTTTGGTGCATTAATTGGCAATTGCAGGGCGTTAGCGCCCACGCGATACATTTGCGTGTCGGCGTAAGCGAATATTCGTCCTTGCAACAAACGGTCTTCAGAAGGCTCGATGCCGGGCACGACATTGGACGGTGCCATGGCCACCTGCTCGGTCTCCTGGAACACGTTCGCCGGATTGCGGTTGAGCACCATTTGTCCAACTTTTCGCTCAGGGATCCCCGGCCAGATCTTGGTGGCGTCCAATGGATCGAAATCAAATTTCGACAAATCTTGTGGATTCAGCACTTGAATGTACAAGTCCCATTTCGGGAAATTGCCTTTGTTGATGTTCGCCACCAAGTCATTGGTCATATGACTGTAATCTTGACCCTGGACTTTACTGACTTCTTTAGGCGTCAGATTTTTAACACCCTGTACACTCTTCCAGTGAAACTTTACGTAATGCATTTCGTCTTTGGCATTAATCAACTTATAGGCATGAACGCTATTACCATCCATTTCACGATAACTGGCTGGCGTGCCTGAGTTGGAATATAACTCGGTCAATGTCCGGGTCGCTTCCGGCACATGGGAGAAGAAATCAAAACGCCGTGAATCATCATCCAGGTTAGTTCGTGGATCGGGCTTGAACGCATGAACCATGTCTGGAAACTTGATCGCATCGCGAATAAAGAATGTCGGGAAGTTGTTACCGACTAAATCCCAATTGCCGTCAGCGGTGTAGAACTTTGTGGCGAAGCCGCGAGGGTCGCGCAGGGTTTCTGGCGAATGGTTACCGTGCACCACCGCCGAGAATCGCACGAACACTGGCGTGCTTTGCCCGGCAGCGAAGACTTTGGCCTTGCTCAGATCACTGAGGTCGTCAGTGACGGTGAAGGTGCCATGAGCACCGGTGCCGCGAGCGTGAACGACGCGCTCCGGAATACGCTCGCGGTCAAAGCGCTGCAGCTTCTGGATCAGTTGCACATCCTGCAACAGCACCGGGCCGTTGGCGCCAGCGGTTTGCGAGTTCTGATTGTCACCAACCGTCGCGCCGTTATCGCGAGTCAGGGGTGTCGCGTTGACGCTAAAGGTCAGCAGGCTGGCGGTGAGTACGCCAAGAGTACGGCGATGGGGAAAAGCCCCTAAGCCAAGGGATGCAGTCATATCAGAGTCCTCTGTTTATTTTGGGCGCATCCAGGTGCGCCAACCAGAGGCTAGAGGGCAAATACGGAGAACTTAAATAGAATATCCGCAACGCCATGATGGAAAAAAATGGCTTCCTGATCAGCGAGTTAAGGCGTATTTCGCGCGCGATTAGTGGCACTTTGCAAACTATTCGTCGAATAATGGGTCGATAAAAACGGGCATTGTAAGAAGGTGTTTCGCGCAGGACGCGTTTTGCTGATTTACACTGCGTACACCAACCTCATCTGTAACAAGGAAATAACCTATGGGCGTGCTAAGTGAGTTCAAGGCCTTCGCGGTCAAAGGCAATGTGGTCGACATGGCCGTCGGTATCATCATCGGTGCCGCTTTCGGCAAGATCGTTTCGTCGTTTGTCGGTGACGTGATCATGCCGCCGATTGGCTTACTGATCGGTGGGGTGGATTTCAGTGATTTAGCGGTCACGCTAAAAGCCGCTGATGGCGCCGCGCCTGCGGTGGTGCTGGCTTATGGCAAATTCCTGCAGACCGTTCTGGACTTCGTGATCGTTGCTTTCGCGATCTTCATGGGCGTTAAAGCCATCAACCGCCTCAAACGCGAAGAAGCCGTGGCCCCTACCCTGCCACCGGTTCCGACCAAAGAAGAGGAATTGCTCGGCGAGATCCGTGACCTGCTCAAAGCGCAGAACAACCGGCCGCAATAAACCGGCAGAATTGAAAACGGCGCCTTCGAGGCGCCGTTTTTTTACCAGTAGTTTTCCACCGCCACCTGACCGGGCCTGCGCGTCAGGCTCAGGCTCATGTTTCGTTGTTTGAGTAAGGCGCGAGTGTCGTCGATCATCTGCGGATTACCGCACAACATGACTCGCGAGTGCTCAGCCGTCAGCTCAACCCCGGCCGCACGCTCCAGCTCACCGTTTTCGATCAGCGTCGTGATACGCCCATTGAGTGCGCCGGGATGAGATTCACGGGTCACGGTGGGGATAAATTGCAGCTTGTGGGCATGCTCGGCCAGATAGTCACGCTGCGCCAATTCCGCAATCAACTGTTGATACGCCAGTTCGCGGGCCTCGCGCACGCTGTAGACCAGAATGATCCGCTCGAATTTCTCCCAGACTTCGAAGTCCTGCAGGATCGACAAGAACGGCGCCACGCCGGTGCCTGTGGATAACAGCCAGAGGTCGCGACCGTCGACAAAACGATCCAGCGTCAGATAACCAAAGGCCTGACGGTCGACCAGCAAGGTATCGCCCGCTTCAAGCCGGCTCAGTTCACTGGTGAATTCGCCGCCCGGCACCACGATCGAAAAGAATTCAAGAAACTCGTCAAACGGTGAAGACACCATCGAATAGGCACGCCATACCGTACTACCGTCGGCCTTGGTGACGCCCAATCTGGCGAATTGTCCCGCACGAAATCTGAAGCCTGCGTCGCGAGTGGTACGCAGGGTGAACAGGTTCGGCGTCAACGGCTGCACATCAAGCAGGGTCTGTCGGGTGAATTTTTCTGCGCTGGCGGTCATAGGGCGCTCCATTCGGCGATGGCCTTAGTCTCTCGCAAAGCAAAGCCCGTTTAAACCGTCATTTTGTAGTGGTATTACGCCGCGCGTTTATACAACTAAACCGATCCGTATTAACAACACAATTAACCGGATAGGACATCAATAAACTGGGATGACACCCTTCATATAAAAATCCAGTTACTAATAACGGTTTATACAAAAAAAGATCAGCACAAAGAGCAAAAAATTCCACAGCACCATGTAGGAAACGTCCTACACTCGACTTCGTGCGCATTGGATCCAACGCACCCCAGCGAAAACCTATGGAGCGTTTGAAATGGAAAAATGGAAGGAGTCGCAGTTAAGGCAACTGACGTTCGCAAAAAAAATAGATAGCGCTTACCCGATTCTGCTCAGCTTTGCTCAGAATATCGGCTTCAACTTTTGTAGTATCACCGTGGCCTCCACTTATCGTGATGCGCACTTCAATACTTTGGAGATCAATAACTTTTCCGACGACTGGAAACGACGATGCGCCCAAGACCCGGTTGACGAAATTGATCCGATTACCACGCATTGCACGGGGTCAATGTTGCCCTTCATGTGGAACAAAGCCGCTTACGAAAATGCCCCCAAGCGCTGGAATGCATTGCAGAAAGAAGGCCTGCGTTACGGCTGGTCACAATCTTTTCACCGCGAGGAGTTAGGACTCTGTAGCACCCTGAGCCTGGCCAGAGGTGACGGCCCGATCAATTCCATAGAGCTTTATGAACATTTTGGCTGCCTGTTCTATATCACCAGCCTGATGACAGATCTGTTTGCTCAGTCGTTGCCCAAGCCAGCCCTGGCTCGCCGCCCTCATCTGTCCCCGCGAGAACTGGAAGTGGTGGGGTTATCCGCGCAAGGGAAAACCGCTTACGAAATCTCCCAGATTCTCAGCCTCAGCGAGCGAACCGTGAATTATCACGTCCAGCACCTGATCGAGAAATTCAAGGTGTGCAACAAGATCTCTGCGGTCATTGCCGCCGCCCGGGCCGGGTATATCTAAACGGCCGCCTCGCACAAACAGAAAACGTGCGGGTAATTGAATAGAAAAAAACGTACCATTTGTGGCCTTCCTGAGTGTTAACGCCATCCACCCGCGTTGCAGTCCACTCGGTCGGTTCCGCCGCACAATGTCAGGGCTGCGGGACATCCCTCGTTCACCCTGAGTCCCCGCCCCATGCCTTTGCTCGATACACCGTTCGCCCAACTCGACTTGATTCGCCAACCCGAACAGCAGAACGAACCGCTGCAAGCTTTCGATGCCGCCGACGAGTACCTGCTCAATCATCTGGCCGCGCAACAGCCTGCGGCGAGCACGCGGGTGCTGGTGCTCAATGACAGCTTCGGCGCGTTAGCAGCCAGTTTGCTGGGCAAGGTTGAAGTGAGCAGCAGCGGCGACTCGTTTCTGGGTTTTCAGGGACTGGAAAAGAATTTGCTGCGCAACGGTCAGGCATTCGATGCCATTCGGCCGATTCCGGCGAGTGAGCCTTTGGTCGGGCCTTTCGATCGCGTGTTGATCCGCGTACCGAAAACCCTCGCGCTGCTCGAAGAACAATTGATTCGCCTGCAAGGGCAACTCGCTCCCGGCGCCGAAGTCATCGCAGCGGCGATGGTCAAACATTTGCCACGCGCTGCCGGTGATCTGCTGGAGCGCTACATCGGCCCGGTGCAAGCATCGCTCGCCGTGAAAAAGGCGCGACTGTTGATCGCCACGCCGGAAGCGAAAGCCCCGGCTATTTCGCCCTACCCGAGCCGTTACAGCCTCGACGAACCGGCCATCGAACTGCTCAACCACGCCAACGTGTTCTGCCGTGAAGGCCTGGACATCGGCACTCGCGCTTTTCTTCCGCATCTGCCGAAAAACCTTGGCAGCGCACGGGTTGCCGATCTCGGTTGTGGCAACGGCGTGTTGGCGATTGCCAGTGCGCTGCAAAACCCTGACGCGCAGTACACGCTGGTCGATGAATCGTTCATGGCGGTGCAATCGGCCGCTGAAAACTGGCGCGCGGCGGTGGGTGATCGTGAAGTGACTGTTCGCGCTGGCGACGGTCTGGCTGGTCAGGAGCCGCAATCGCTGGACGTGGTGCTGTGCAATCCGCCATTCCATCAGCAACAAGTGGTCGGCGATTTTCTCGCCTGGCGCATGTTTCAGCAGGCGCGTGAGGCGCTGGTGGTGGGCGGCGCGTTGTACATCGTCGGCAACCGACACTTGGGTTATCACAGCAAACTGGCGCGGCTGTTCCGGGGTGTCGAGCAAGTCGCGGCGACGCCGAAGTTTGTGATTCTCAAAGCCCGAAAATAATCTTCAGGGCAAAAAAAACCCTCCATGCGGAGGGTTACAAAACCGTACCCGAAGGCGCCGGGACGGGGATGATTCAGACTCAGTGCGTGGTCAGGCCTGCAGCGTTCATGAACATGCGCATCAGGCTGGCGGCGATGAACAACACGCCAACACTGCCGGCCCAGATCAGGGCCAGCCAGCCGAGCCGCTGCCACAGCGGTTTTTTTTCGGCTTGTTCAATGTCGTGCAGGGAATGTTTGCCGGGCATTGTTTCGATCCTCAGTTAGATCGATGGCGCCGTTGCCGACGCCATCGCGAGCAGGCTCGCTTCCACAGGGTTTCGCTTAGTGGTAGCCGTCTTCGTGGGTGACCTTGCCGCGGAACACGTAGTAGCTCCAGAAGGTGTAACCCAGAATGAACGGGATGATGAACAGCGTCCCCACCAGCATGAAGCCCTGACTCTGCGGCGGCGATGCAGCGTCCCAGATCGAGATCGACGGCGGCACAATGTTCGGCCACAAGCTGATGCCCAAACCGCTGTAGCCGAGGAAGATCAGCACCAGCGTCAGCAGAAACGGCGTGTAGTGGGCGTTACGCGCCACTGCACGAATCAACCCGTACAGGGTGACCAACACCAGAATCGGCACCGGCATGAACCAGACCAGATTCGGCATGCTGAACCAGCGCGTGGCGATTTCCGGGTGGGCCAGCGGTGTCCACAGGCTGACGACACCGATCACCGCCAGCAGCACGAATGCCAGTGGCCGCGCCAGATTGTGCATCTGCTCTTGCAGCTTGCCTTCGGTCTTCATGATCAGCCAGGTGCAGCCGAGCAAGGCGTACGCCACCACCAGTGCCGCGCCGCAGAACAGCGTGAACGGTGTCAGCCAGTCGAGTGAACCGCCGGCGTATTGCCGATTGACCACCGGCAAGCCGTCAATGAACGCACCGAGTGCCACGCCCTGAAAGAACGTCGCCGCCACCGAACCGCCGATGAACGCCTTGTCCCACAAGTGACGCTTGTCGTCCTTGGCCTTGAAGCGAAATTCAAACGCCACACCGCGAAAGATCAAGCCGATCAGCATGAAGATCAGCGGCAGATACAGCGCCGACAACACCACCGAATACGCCAGCGGAAACGCACCAAACAACGCCGCGCCGCCCAGTACCAGCCACGTTTCATTGCCGTCCCAGACCGGGGCGACGGTGTTCATCATTACGTCACGATCGACTTTGCCGGGGATGAACGGGAAGAGAATCCCGATGCCCAGGTCGAAGCCGTCCATGACCACGTACATCATGATGCCGAAGATGATGATCACGGCCCAGATCAGCGGAAGATCAATACCCATGAGTCAAATCTCCTTGGTCAGGCGAACGTCGTCGCCGTGATCGGCATCGGACGAATCGTCGGCAGCGGACAACGGACGGGCCGGTGTACGTTTTTTGCCAGGGCCACCGTCCGGCGTCTCTGTGCCTTCGCTGATCTTCGGCCCTTTGCGCACCAGGCGCATCATGTAGCCGAGACCGGCACCGAACAGGGCGAAATACACCACGACAAACATGATCAGCGTGATGCTCATCTGCATAAAGCTGTGGTTGGAAGACGCGTCCGCCGTGCGCATCAGCCCGTAGACCACCCACGGCTGACGGCCGATTTCAGTGGTGAACCAGCCCGCCAGAATCGCGATCAGACCGGACGGCCCCATCCACAACGCCAGGTACAAGAACGGACGCGAGGTGTAGAGCGTGTCGCGTTTACGCAGCCACAGACTCCACAGACCGGTGAAGATCATCAGGAAACCGAGGCCGACCATGATCCGGAACGACCAGAACACGATGGTCGAATTCGGCCGGTCTTCCGGTGGGAATTCCTTGAGTGCCGGCACTTGTTTGTCCAGCGAGTGCGTGAGGATCAGGCTGCCGAGGTACGGAATCTCGACGGCGAATTTAGTGCGCTCTTCTTTCATGTCCGGCCAGCCGAACAGGATCAGCGGCGTGGCTTCGTCGCCCTTGTTTTCCCAATGACCCTCGATTGCAGCGATTTTCGCCGGCTGATGTTTGAGCGTGTTGAGGCCGTGGAAGTCGCCGATGACCGCTTGAATCGGCGCGACGATCAGCGCCATCCACATTGCCATCGAGAGCATGGTGCGGATCGCCGGGTTGTCCTTGCCGCGCAGCAAATGCCAGGCCGCCGAGGAACCGACGAAAAACGCTGTGGCCACAAACGCCGCAGTCGCCATGTGCATCAAGCGGTACGGGAACGACGGGTTGAAAATGATCGCAAACCAATCGGTCGGAATCACCTGACCGTTGATGATCTCGAAGCCTTGCGGGGTCTGCATCCAGCTGTTGGAGGCGAGAATCCAGAAGGTCGAAATCAGCGTGCCGATGGCCACCATCACCGTGGAGAAGAAGTGCAATCCGCGCCCGACCTTGTTCCAGCCGAACAGCATGACCCCGAGGAAACCGGCCTCGAGGAAGAATGCCGTGAGCACTTCATAGGTCAGCAACGGCCCGGTAACGGCACCGGCGAAGTCCGAGAAACGGCTCCAGTTGGTGCCGAACTGGTAGGCCATGACCAACCCCGAGACCACGCCCATGCCGAAGTTGACGGCAAAGATCTTCGACCAGAAATGGTAGAGGTCACGGTACGTGTCGTTATGGGTTTTCAGCCACAGGCCTTCGAGCACGGCGAGGTAACTCGCCAGACCGATGGTGATGGCCGGGAACAGGATGTGGAACGAGATGGTGAACGCGAATTGAATTCGGGCGAGATCTAGTGCCTCTAAACCGAACATATGGCTTCCTCTGTCAGGTAATACCGGCGGCGGGGCTTGTGGCCCCTTGCACTACTGCCCCCACGGATATGGAGTGCGGCGAATTCGGATTCGTTCTTTTTGAAACCATCGCAACGCAGGGAGTCTGGCCAACTGGCCGTCTGATCAATTCCGTTTGGGGTCTTGATCTGGATCAAGCAACGTTGAAAGAGTAGTCCCATTTTTGCCGATGAACCGCGTGGTCGTTTGCCGCGTGACAAGTTGCCTCATAACCGTGGCAAAACTTTGCAACAAATCCTCAGAACGCTGGCAGGGAGGAAAACAGTACAGATCCCCAGGCCTGCACAAACCTCTGTGGTGAGGGGATTTATCCCCGACCGGCTGCGCAGCAGTCGCCAAACCCCGGCAACACGGTTTATCTGAAAAAGCATGTCTGAATGGATTTGGGGCCGCTTCGCAGCCCATCGGGGCGGTGCGACGTTTCGCTTAATCCCCTCGCCACACAAGCAAATCTGCACCGCAAAAAAAATCGATGTCTGGCTAACTAAATTTTTTGTCATAGCAACTTCCTGTTACAGACTGGTGATAACCTCGCGGTTCCCCTCGAACCAGACCTGCCCTCAGATGCCCAGCCAAGAGCCGTTGCTGTTACGCCACCATCGTCCCTTTCTCGCGTTCTGGATGGCGCGGATTTTCACCGCCAGCGGTTTTCAGATGCTCACCGTGGCGATTGGCTGGAACCTCTATCAACTGACCGGCAACGTCCTCGACCTGGGTTTGGTCGGTCTGGTCGAATTCGCCCCACGCGTGCTGTTCATGCTGCACACCGGGCATGTCGCCGACCGCTATGACCGACGCAAAGTCGCAGCGATCTGCCAGTCGTTGCAGGCCATGATCGCCCTCGCGCTGGCCATCGGCAGCGCTACCGATCACGTCACCCGCGAGATGATCTTCATCCTCGCCTTCCTGCTCGGTGCGGCGCGCTCCTTCGAGATGCCGACCACTCAGGCATTGCTGCCGAGCATCGTGCCCAGCGCCCTGTTCCCCCGAGCGGTAGCGGCGGCGCAATCGGCGCAACAGTCAGCGACCATCGTCGCCCCGGCCCTTGGCGGTTTGCTCTACGCGTTCGGCAGCGTCTGGGTGTATGGCCCGACCGTGCTGCTCTACGTGATCGCCTGCACGCTGATGCTCAACCTGCCCGCACGGCAAACACCGTTGAACAAAGGCAAAGCCACACTGGATTCGTTGCTGGCGGGGATCCGCTTCATTCGCAGCCGCCCGGATATTCTCGGGGCGATTTCGCTGGATCTGTTTGCGGTACTGCTCGGCGGTGCGACGGCGCTGCTGCCAGTGTTCGCCAAGGACATTCTGCTGACCGGCCCGTGGGGGCTGGGCCTGCTGCGTTCGGCGCCAGCGGTCGGTGCGCTGGGGATGTCATTGTTCCTCGCACGATTTGCCGTGGAACGTAACGTCGGTCGGGTGATGTTCACTGCGGTCGGCATCTTCGGCGTCGCGACCATCGCCTTCGGTCTGTCGACCTCGTTCTGGTTCTCGCTGGCGGTGCTGGTGGTACTCGGCGCGGCAGACATGATCAGCATGGTCATCCGCGCCTCCTTCGTACAACTGGAAACCCCGGACGAAATGCGTGGCCGCGTCAGCGCGGTCAACGGCCTGTTCATCGGCGCTTCCAATCAGCTGGGCGAATTCGAATCCGGCGTCACCGCCCACTGGTTCGGCACCGTGCCTGCCGTGGTCATGGGCGGGATCGGCACGCTGGTGGTGACGGGGACGTGGATAAAGTTGTTTCCGACGCTGGCGAATCGGGACCGGATGCATGTACCGGTGGAAGAGAGGAAGGTTTGAGTTCATCGGCAAAATCGGCAGGCCAAACACACATCAGATGAAAATGTGCGGTACATAGATACCGCACTGAGTGTAATGTATCGCCTTACACTCGCCCCATGATCAAATCCTTTCAGCACAAATAGCAAGCAGGCTCATGCCCATGCACAACCCGCCACACCCCGGTGAAACACTGTTGATGGATGTTCTGCCCGATTTGGGCATCAGTGTTACCGAACTGGCACGGCATCTGGGTTTTGCGCGCCCACATCTTTCGCGTGTATTGCACGGTCATGCGCCGATCAGCCCGGATCTGGCTGTACGCCTGGAGCGTGCGGGCATTGGTAAGGCTCGCGTTTGGCTGGGTGTTCAAACTGATTACGATCTGTGGCAAGCAGAACATCGCGAGCAGCCGCCAATTCAACCGATCGCTGCACACGCCTGATCGACTCAGACCAACAACTCCCCCGCCACTTTCGCCCTGAGCGCCTTGCCCACCAGTTGCTCAACCAGCGCCAAGGCAAACTGCAGCACCGCACCAGAGCCCTGCGCAGTGATGCAGTTGCCGTCGACCACTACCGGTTGATCAACAAACGTACAGCCTGACAGTTGATGACTGGCGCTGGGCAGACAGGTCATGCGGCGTTGGCGCAGCACGCCAGCAGCTTGCAGGGCGACGGCCGGGGATTCGGCGATGGCGGCGAACAGGCGTCCTGCGCTGGATTGATCCTTAAGTATTTGTTGCAGAGGTTGGTGTGCGGCCAAGTGTTGGGCACCGACGGCGCCGCCGGGTAAAGCGATCAGGTCGAAGGTTTGCGCCAGCACATCGACGAGCATGGCGTCGGCGGTCAGGCGGGTGCCGCGCGCGCAGGTGAGCATGCGTCGGCCTTCGATGCTGGCCGCGACGACTTCGATGCCGGCACGGCGTAGCACGTCGATGAGGGTCACGCTTTGCAGATCATCGATGCCCTCGGCGAGGGTAATCAGGGCTCTAAAGGTCATAGGCTGTGTCCGCTGGGTGATCCTTTAAGCGTAGTCAGCTTCGCCTGGATCGCGCAGCGCCAGCCGTTACTTGATGTAAAGCTGCGTTGAAACCTTGTTGCCCGGCGCGTTAATAGAAGTGTTGCTGTAGGTGAACGTGCCTTCCTGCTTGCCATCCAGATCAAAGATGTACAGCGTGCCGACGACCTTCGACGCGGCGCCGGTGCATTGCGTGAGGTTGCCGTTGCCGTAGGCGCAGACCTGGGTTTTCATTCCGTCCAGTTCAAAACCGTCCAGTGCGGCATTGGGAACGCGGCCGTAACCCATTTCCAGCACATACACCTTGATGTTGGCACCGCCGTGGTCGCAGGCCGTCTTGTCCTGTCCATCAGAAATATTTTCGATGCCGCAGGCCGCCGACTGCACCTTGAGCACCTGGACACTGGTCAACGGTGGCGCCGATGCCGCCATAACGGCTGGCACACTGGCCATAAACGTGCAAAACAGCCCCAACGATCGAACGAAATTGCGCTTGACGCCCATCATGACCCTCCCCCCAAAACAGGCGCGCAGTATGGCTCACTTCGCCTGACTGCAAAACATCGCCGACGATCGCAGCCAATCCCCCATGCTGCTGGTATGATGCGCGGCTTTTTCCGGCCCATCACAATTTCTCAGGCGCTTGCGACGGTCTGTGCTTTGCTGTTGAGGTCGATACATTCACGGCGCTACGCGCGCCACGGGGAGCAGACATGCTGGAAAGGCTGTTTCAACTCAAGGCACACAACACCAACGTGCGCACCGAGATTCTGGCGGGCATCACGACTTTCTTGGCCATGGCCTACATTCTGTTCGTCAACCCGAGCATTCTCGGCGAGACCGGCATGGACAAGGGTGCGGTGTTCGTCGCCACCTGTCTGGCCGCCGCGATCGGTTCGACGGTCATGGGCCTGATCGCCAACTACCCGATCGCCCTCGCGCCGGGCATGGGCCTGAACGCCTTCTTCACCTACACCGTTGTTCTGCACATGGGCCACACGTGGCAAGTGGCGCTGGGCGCGGTGTTCATTTCGGCGGTGCTGTTCTTCCTGCTGTCGATCTTCCGCATCCGTGAATGGATCATCAACAGCATCCCGCTGCCGCTGCGCTCGGCGATTGCCGCCGGTATCGGCCTGTTCCTGGCGCTGATTGCCCTGCACAACGCCGGCATCGTGGTCAGCAACCCGGCGACCATGGTCGGCCTCGGTGACCTGAAACAACCGGCACCGATTCTCGCGACCCTCGGCTTCGCCTTGATCGTTGCCCTCGAAGCGCTGAAAGTGCGCGGCGCGGTGCTGATCGGCATTCTGGCGGTGACCATCACCTCCATCGTGATGGGCTTCACCCCGTTCGGCGGCGTGACCTCGATGCCACCTTCGCTGGCCCCGACCTTCCTGCAACTGGACATCAAAGGCGCACTGGACATCGGTCTGGTCAGCGTGATTTTCGCCTTCCTCTTCGTCGACCTGTTCGACAACTCCGGCACCCTGATCGGCGTCGCCAAGCGTGCCGGCCTGATGGGCAAGGACGGCCACATGCCGAAAATGGGTCGCGCACTGATCGCCGACAGCACCGCGGCCATGGCCGGTTCGCTGCTGGGTACGTCGACCACCACCAGCTACATCGAATCCGCCGCCGGCGTCAGTGCTGGCGGCCGTACCGGTTTGACCGCCATCGTCGTGGCGATTCTGTTCCTGCTGGCGCTGTTCTTTTCGCCTTTGGCAGCCAGCGTTCCAGCGTTCGCCACTGCTCCGGCACTGCTGTTCGTCGCCGTGTTGATGACTTCAGGCCTGGCGGAAATAGACTGGGACGACATCACTGTTGCCGCGCCGGTTGTGGTGACCGCGCTGGCCATGCCGTTCACTTACTCGATCGCCAACGGCATCGCCTTCGGCTTCATCTCCTGGACGGTGATCAAGTTGCTGTCCGGTCGCGCCCGTGAGCTGAACCCGGCGCTGGTGATTCTGTCGATTCTGTTCGTGATCAAGTTGGGTTGGTTCAACGCATGACATTTGATTCCCAGGCTTACGCCGAGCAACTCGAAGCCAAGGTCACGCGCTTGCGTGACCTGCTGGCGCCGTTCGATGCCCCCGAGCCGACCGTGTTCGACTCGCCGCTGCAGAACTTCCGTCTGCGCGCCGAATTCCGCCTGTGGCGCGAGGGCGGCGATCGGCATTACGCGATGTTCGCTCAGGACGACAAACGCACGCCGATCCTGATCGAAGAGTTCCCGATCGCCAGCCTGCGCATCAATCAGTTGATGCCGCAGCTGAAAGCGGCGTGGCAGGCGAGTTCGGCGCTGAGCCACAAGCTGTTTCAGGTCGAGTTTCTGACCACGCTGTCCGGCGATGCGATGATCACCCTGTGCTATCACCGTCCGCTGGACGAGCACTGGCACGCGGCGGCGACCAAACTGGCGGCGGATCTCGGCGTCAGCATCATCGGTCGCTCGAAAGGCAAACGCGAAGTGCTGGGCCTCGATTACGTGGTCGAGAAACTCGAAGTCGGCGGTCGCACCTTCAGCTATCGCCAACCGGAAGGCGCGTTCACCCAGCCGAACGGCACCGTGAACCAGAAGATGCTCAACTGGGCATACGAAGCGCTCGGTGATCGCACTGACGACTTGCTGGAGTTGTACTGCGGCAATGGCAACTTCACCCTGCCGCTCGCCACCCGCGTGCGCAAAGTGCTGGCCACCGAAATCAGCAAGACCTCGGTCAACGCGGCACTGAGCAACCTCAGCGAAAACGCTGTGGATAACGTCACCCTGGTGCGTTTGTCCGCCGAAGAACTGACCGAAGCGCTCAACGAAGTGCGCCCGTTCCGTCGCCTGCAAGGCATCGACCTGAAGAGCTACGAGTTCGGCAGCGTCTTCGTCGACCCGCCACGCGCCGGCATGGATCCGGACACCTGCGAACTGACCCGGCGTTTCGACAACATTCTGTACATCTCCTGCAACCCGGAAACCCTGGCGGCCAACATCGCCCAGTTGCACGACACGCACCGCATCACCCAGTGCGCGTTGTTCGACCAGTTCCCGTGGACGCACCACATGGAATCGGGTGTGTTACTGACCCGGCGCTGAGTGCGAATGCCAGATACAAAAAAGCCGTCGTGATTGACGGCTTTTTTGTGGGTGTTTACAACGCGGGATCGGCCTTGCGTGGTCGCCCGCCCTTTTTGCCATTCGCTCGAGCAGCTTCGGACTTTGCAGCACTGCTTTGACGACCGTTACGCGATGCAACCACCGACGCGGCCATCTTCATGAGTGACGGGCTCGCTGAAATCATCCCGGCAATGGAAACGTCAAGGTCTTTGCCCTCATGGCAAAGCGCAGTGCCTGCGAACCCGACTGTCAGCCCCTCGTAATCGCCTGCATCAAACCCGTCAAACTCTGGATACTGGTTCACCGGAAGCAACACACCGCTGCCATCCTCAAAACGGATGACCAGAGATGATTTTTCAAAGGTTACGGAGACCGCCTGCAAGCTACTCGCCCGGCGTGCCTCCCCTTGCAGGATGGCGGCGTCGATCATCTCCTCCGTCAGGGGGCGACGTGTGGATGGCTTAGCTTTGACGACTTTCATAGATCGATTTCCACTCCTTCCAATGCGCCTATCAATGTCAGAAGAGTTTTGCCCTCGTCTGGCAGATAACGCGCTGATCCCACTCTGTATGTCGCCTCAGTGACGAGTTTCATCCCCAGCACTTCGTTGGAATGGCTGTCCCACAATTGATTGTCGAGACAGACAGTTTGCAATCTTGACCACCAGATCCCGCGTGCTCGTCGCAGATGAGCAGGCTGCTCAAGAGATCGACACAAACCCTCCAGCACGGTTAATGGTGGTCGACGAGAACGCGGCACGACGTCCCAAAGCTCAATATCGTTGTGCCAGAAACTGAACTGTAATCGGGCACTCCAACTGCCCGCATTCACATGAACGTGCGGTGGGCAATGCTCATCTCGCAGCATGATGACAATCGACAATCCTTTGTAGCTGCACACCTTCATGCTAACCCATCCGTTAGGTTAATAAGTTTCAGGATTCGAGATTCCTTTCAAATCCGACGACTGGTGATCGGCACATGACGTTTCACCTCTTTTCAGGCTAGCGTCGGAACGGGCCATGAGCCGGTCAATCTCCGGTAAAAAACGTAAGCAAAGCTGTCGTCATATCTCGATCAATATTGCTTCTGTGCGATCACCGAACATAAAACGCCACGTGCATTTTTGTTCAATTGACCATGGTAACCATCTAGTACATTTTATCTCCACAGGCCGAAAGTCTGGCCAAAGCCAAAAACAATAAGTGGAGTTACCCCTCATGCCCCCTATCGTTCTGGTGCTCAACGGCCCGAACCTGAACCTGCTTGGCACCCGCGAGCCGGCGACTTATGGTCACGAAACCCTGGCGGATATTTCGGCACTGTGCGGTCGCGCGGCTGAAGAATTCGGCCTGGCCGTGGAATTTCGCCAGACCAATCACGAAGGCGAATTGCTCGACTGGATTCACGCGGCGCGCGGTCGTTGCGCCGGGATCGTGATCAACCCGGCAGCGTGGACGCACACGTCGGTGGCGATTCGCGATGCGCTGGTGGCCAGTGAATTGCCGGTGATTGAAGTGCATCTGTCCAACGTCCACGCCCGCGAACCGTTTCGTCATCACTCGTTTGTCTCGGCGATTGCCACGGCGGTGATGGCCGGGTTTGGCAGTCATGGCTATCGCCTGGCGCTGGAACATTTCAGTCAGCGGCTGAAGGGGTGAATCGCATGTCGCACTCCAACGTAATTCTCGCCGGATTGATCGGTGCCGGTATTCAGGCTTCGCGCACGCCGGCGCTGCATGAGCACGAGGGTGATGCGCAGGGCATGCGTTATCTGTATCGATTGATCGATCTCGATCAACTGCAAATGGACAGCACTGCCCTGCCCGATCTGCTGCTGGCAGCTGAACGGATGAACTACACCGGGCTGAACATTACCTTTCCGTGCAAGCAGGCGATCATTCCGCTTCTTGATGAGTTGTCGCCGGAAGCCCGGGGCATCGGTGCGGTCAACACGGTGGTGCTGAGGGACGGCAAGCGCGTCGGTCACAACACCGATTGTCTGGGTTTTGCCGAGGGTTTTCGCCGTGGTTTGCAGGACGCTGCCCGCGAACGTGTCGTCCAGATGGGCGCCGGCGGTGCGGGCGCGGCAGTGGCCCACGCGTTGTTGAGCGAAGGCGTCCGGCAGTTGAGCATTTTCGACGTCGACAGTGAGCGTGCGGAAAGTCTGGCGAACAATCTGAATCAGCATTTCGGCTTCGGTCGTGCGGTGGCGGGTCGGGATTTGCCGAGTACGCTGAATCTGGCTGATGGTCTGGTCAACACCACGCCGATGGGCATGGCTAAATTGCCGGGCATGCCAGTGCCAGTCGAGTTGCTGCGCAAGGAATTGTGGGTGGCGGAGATTGTGTATTTCCCGCTGGAAACCGAGCTGCTGCGCAATGCTCGCGCGTTGGGTTGCCGCACGCTGGATGGCGGCAACATGGCGGTGTTTCAGGCGGTGAAGGCGTTTGAATTGTTCAGCGGCGTGGTGCCGGATGCGCAGCGGATGCTGGCGCATTTTCAAAGCATGAACAGCTGAAGATCAAAAGATCGCAGCCTGCGGCAGCTCCTACAGGGATCGGTGTAGGAGCTGCCGAAGGCTGCGATCTTTTGATTGTCAGGCTTGCAGGTAGCGCAGCACCGATTCGCAGATCATCTCGCGATGACGCTGTTTGATGTTTTCATCCGGCAGGTCAATCTGGAAGATCTCGCCAAACGTGTGCCGGTTCGACACGCGATAGAAGCAGAACGAACTGATCAACAAATGCACATCCAGCGCATCCAGCCCCGCACGGAACACACCTTCATCAGCACCGCGACGCAGAATCTCGCCGAGCGAATCGAGGATGGTGTTGTTCATCGCCTTGATCGCATCGGAACGCTTCACGAATTCAGCGTTGTGGATATTTTCGATGCTGACGATGCGCACGAAATCGACGTTGCGATCGTGGTGATCGAAGGTGAATTCGACCAATCGTCGAATCGCCACCTCTGGCGACAACTCGGCCAGGTGCAGACGGTTTTCGGTGTTGCGAATATCGCCGTAAAGCTTCTCCAGCACCTCGACGTACAACTGCTCCTTACTGCCGAAGTAGTAATAGATCATGCGTTTGGAGGTGTGGATGCGCTCGGCGATCGCGTCGACGCGAGCACCGGACAAGCCTTGCTGGACGAACTCGACGATCGCCTCCTGCAGGATGTTCTCGCGGGTCTTTTCCGGGTTGTTTTTGCGACTCTTGCGCGGCTCTACGACGGGCACGACAGTAGCTGCGGAAAGTTCTGAATTTATCGTCATTGCGGGCTCACGGCCATCACTGCACAGGCGGCGATTATGGGCCGCGCCGCACAGTGAAGGAAGCCGCGCGAGCCGTGTTTAATCCCGCGTTTACGAATTTCCTACAACTTCGCCTGGCGAACGGCGCCGCTGCGTGATTTGGCCATCGCCGCCAAACGCACCGCGACATTCGCTGCGCCGTAACCGGCATAACCGTTTTTGCGCTGGATGATCTCGAAGAAGAAGCGCCCTTCGAACGGCTCGGTGTAGACGTGAAACAGCTCGCCGCCCTGCGCATCACGGTCATAGAGCACGTTGTAATACGCCAGCTCGCTGAGAAATTCGTCGTCGAAATCAAAGCGTGCAGCGAGATCGTCGTAATAGTTGAGCGGGATATCCAGCAGCGGTACGCCGGCTTCTTTGGCGCGACTGACTTCGGCGAAGATGTCGTCACAATCGAAGGCGATGTGATGCACACCTGAACCGCGATAACTCGACAGTGCGTGGGAGATCGCGGTGTTGCGGTTCTCGGAAATGTTCAGCGGCAAGCGGATCGAGCTGTCACGACTGCGCAATGCGCGGCTCTTCACCAGACCGTACGGATCGGGCAACACCACTTCATCGTCCGCCTCGAAATCCAGCAGGCTCTTATAGAACAACACCCAACTGTCGAGACTGTCGGCCGGCAACGCCATCGCCATGTGGTCGATGCGCTTGAGGCCGCCACGGGACGGGGCATCCGCCAGCAGATTGAAATCGGTACCGTAGACATCGGCCTGTTCATCCACCAGATAAATCAGGCTGCCGTCGGGAGCACGTACTGCCGCCAGTTCCAGCTCGTTAGGGCCGACCAGTCCGCGATAGGGCTGACCTTTGTAAGCCACGGCGCGGGCCAAAGCACTGGCGCTGTCCTTGACCCGCACGGCGGTGGCACACAGCGACGGGCCGTGGGCCTCGAAAAAACTGTGGGCGAAAGAGTAAGGCTCGGAGTTGAGAATCAGGTTGATGTCGCCCTGACGCAACAGGCTCACGCTCTTTGAGCGGTGCTGCCCGGCCTTGACGAAACCCAAGCGCTCCAGCCAATTCGACAGCTTGGCACCGAGGCTTTCATCGACGGCAAACTCCAGAAACTCGATGCCGTTGTACTCGCTGGCCTTTGGCGTTTCGAAAAGAATTTCGCGGTTGGCCACAGGCGTCGCGTCCTGTTCCAGACGCTGGCGGGTTTTCTCCTCCAGGTACAGCAGCGAACGCAAACCGTCAGCGGCATTGGCCCGTGGCGGCGCGGCGCGGAAGCCGTCATTGAAGATTTCCAGCGACAGCGGCCCGGTGTAACCGCTCTGAATGATCGGTGCAAGGAACCCCGGTAGATCGAATTCGCCCTGCCCCGGGAAGCAGCGGAAATGCCGGCTCCACTCCAGCACATCCATTTGCAGAATCGGCGCGTCGGCCATTTGCACGAAGAAGATTTTGTCGCCGGGGATGTCAGCGATGGCGCGCGGATCGCCCTTCAGCGACAGCGTGTGAAAGCTGTCGAGCAGCACGCCGAGACTCGGATGATCGGCCTGACGCACGATGTCCCAGACCTGTTGATAAGTGTTGACGTGACGGCCCCAGGCCAGCGCTTCGTAACCAATGCGCAAGCCACGCGCGCCGGCGTGTTCGGCCAGCAAGCGCAGGTCATCGACTAGAATTTGTTGATCGCCGACGCTGTCCGCCGAGGCGTTGCTGCAGACCAGCACCAGGTCGGTGCCGAGTTCCTGCATCAGGTCGAACTTGCGTTCGGCGCGCTCAAGATTGCGCGCCAGGCGATCGCGGCGGCAGCCTTCGAAATCGCGGAACGGCTGAAACAGGGTGATGGCGATGCCGAGATCGGCGCACATCTGCTTAATTTCTCGCGGACTGCCGTCGTAGTACAGGAGGTCGTTTTCGAAGATCTCCACCCCGTCGAACCCGGCGGCGGCAATGGCTTCGAGTTTTTCCGGCAGGGTGCCGCTCAAGGAAACGGTGGCAATGGAACGCTGCATGTTTCAACTCCCGGACTGCGCCGCTTGATCTTTACTGTAGGAGCTGCCGAAGGCTGCGATCGTTTGATCTTTATTCGTGGAGAGCAAAATCAACAGATCGCAGCCTTCGACAGCTCCTACATGGGATGGGTTTTTATAGTGGGGAAATTATTGGCTGCATTGAAGTCGGCAGCAATTTAAAGTGTACTACCCGGTTAGTTTTGCGTGCGATTATCGAACACAATGGCGCATTGGCGAATTGACGATTTTTCGTCCACTGCCCACCATCGACCGCACATTGAGTCCGGATATGAACCACCGGTCGCAGCGTGCAAGCAACACAGCACACCAAATAAAAAATCCAAAAACGGGTGGAACACATGATTCCTTCACAGACTTCCCGCATGGCTCCGGCCATGAGTACTGCCTCAGGTGGCATCGGCGACAAGATCCGCGGCGCCATGGCGGTCGGCAAAACCCGCTGGGGCATGCTGGCGCTGGTGTTTTTCGCCACCACCCTGAACTACATCGACCGCGCCGCCCTCGGCGTCATGCAGCCAATCCTCGCCAAGGAAATGAGCTGGACGGCGATGGATTACGCCAACATCAACTTCTGGTTTCAGGTCGGCTACGCGATCGGTTTCGTCCTGCAAGGTCGACTGATCGACCGGGTCGGCGTCAAACGCGTGTTCTTCTGCGCCGTGCTGCTCTGGAGCCTGGCCACCGGCGCCCACGGTTTGGCGACATCGGCGGTCGGTTTCATGGTCTGCCGATTTATCCTCGGCCTCACCGAAGCGGCGAACTACCCGGCCTGCGTGAAAACCACGCGCCTGTGGTTCCCCGCTGGCGAACGTGCAGTCGCCACCGGCATCTTCAACGCCGGCACCAACGTCGGCGCGATGTTCACGCCAATGTTGCTGCCGCTGGTCCTGCACGTCTGGGGCTGGCAAGCCGCGTTCCTGTGCATGTCGGCGCTGGGCGGGATCTGGTTGCTGTTCTGGGGTTTGAAGTATTTCAACCCGGAAGATCACCCGAGCGTCAAGCAATCCGAACTGGACTACATCCAGCAGGAAGTTGAACCGGAACAGGCCCGCGTGGCGTTCTCGAGAATCCTGCGGATGCGCGGCACCTGGGCCTTCGCCATCGCTTATGCGCTGACCGCGCCGGTGTTCTGGTTCTACCTGTACTGGCTGCCGCCGTTTCTCAATCAGCAATACAACCTGGGCATCAACGTCACCCAGATGGGTATTCCGCTGATCATCATCTACGTGACGGCTGACTTCGGCAGCGTCGGTGGCGGCATTCTGTCTTCGTTCCTGATCGGTCGCGGCATGAACTCGATCAAGGCGCGGCTGCTGTCGATGTTGCTGTTCGCCTGCTGCATCATCGGCGTAGTCATGGCGGCTGGCTCGGCCAATCTGTGGGTCGCGGTGGCGGCGATTTCTCTGGCGATCGGCGCGCATCAGGCCTGGACGGCGAACATCTGGAGTCTGGTGATGGACTACACGCCCAAGCACATGATGAGCACAGTGTTCGGTTTCGGCGGCATGTGCGCGGCGATCGGCGGGATGTTCATGACCCAGATCGTCGGCCATATCCTGACCGTGACCAACAACAACTACACCGTGTTGTTTACCCTGATTCCGGCGATGTACTTCATTGCGCTGACGTGGATGTACTTCATGGCCCCGCGCAAGATCCCTACCATCACCGAATAACCTGCCTACACCCGGCTCCCTTGTAGGAGCTGCGGCACGCTGCGATCTTTTGATCTTGATGTTGAAGATCAAAAGATCGCAGCCTCGTTTCACTCGTCAGCTCCTACAGGGGTTTGTGTTTTCGGCTTTGTTGCCACGCTGCTGCCAGTCCGCTGCAGCAGATCACCGCGATACCGATGATCGTCAATACACTCGGCGTGTGATTGAACAGCAGCCAGCCCAACAACCCCGCAAACACGATCTGGCAATACCCGAACGGCGCCAGCAGCGCCGGCGCGGCATGGCGGAACGCCTGGGTCAGGAACAAATGCGCGGTCATCCCGCAACTGCCCAGCGCCAGCATCAACCCGGCGTGGGTCAGCGTCGGCACCTGCCAGAAGAACGGCACCAGCGCACTCATCACCAACGTGTTGCACAACCCGGCGAAGAAGTTGCTGGTGGTCGGACTGTCGATCTCCGCAAGCTTGCGGGTGAGCAATTGATAGAAGCAGAAAAACAGCGCCGAGCAGAACGGCAACAGCACCGCCGGAGTGAACAGTTCACCGCCCGGGTGAACGATGATCAGCACGCCGATAAAGCCGCAAATGACGGCGATCCATTGGCCGCGTGTCACTCGTTCTTTGAGCAGCGGCACCGACAACGCCGTGACCAACACCGGTGCAAGAAAGTTGACCGCCGTGGCTTCCGCCAATGGGATGTACAGCAGCGCCGTAGTGAAAAACAGGCTGGTGCCGAGTAGGCAAAGTGCTCGAACCAACTGCCATAACGGCTTCTTGGTACGTAGGACGCGCAGTCCGGACTGCGGCAGAAAAATTCCCGCCATCAGTAAGGTGTGCACCAAATAACGCGCCCACACCACCATCACGATCGGATAGAACCCGGAGAGGTATTTCGACAGCGCGTCGTGGCTGGAGAACAGGAAAGTCGCCACGACAATCAGCAGGATCCCTTTGAAGGGTTGGTTGACACCGGAGAGCGGAGTGCTGACGGTCATTGGGTTTCCTTGTGTTGCAAAAAAGATCAAAAGCTTCGCGGGCAAGCCTTGCTCCCACACGGTTTGCGTAAACCCCGTAGGAGCAAAGCTTGCTCGCGAACAGGTGCGCAGCACCGCTTAAAGCCGCGCCAACAATTCCCGCGTTCTATCGATCGCCATCTGCGCCCGATCCAATCCACTCACGCCCTGCTCCAGCAGTTTAACCGTAGGAATTTCCAGGCTCAGTGGGATATTAGCCGGCAGCGCTTTCAGCAACCCGAGCAAATCGCAATCACCCTCGCCGGGAAACCGTCGCTCGTTGCGCGCCTGACGCAAGATCTCGGCCATGTCTGACGGCCTCGGCCCTGCGACATCACATAACTGCGCATAACGCAGTCGCGACGATGGCACCTTCGCAAGATCCTCAAGCTTTGACGCCGAACGATCAAAATGAAACGCATCAACCAACACCGCAGCATTTTCCCGATCAGCGTTTCCCACAATCCGCAGCGCTTGCTCAAGGTTGCGCGCATCCGTCCAGGGCATGAACTCCAGATGCGGATGCAACCCGAGCGGCGCCGCCAAATCGCACAACGCGGCAAAGTTATCCGTGAGTCGCTGCTCGTCAGGATCGTTACCGGCGACGAGCAATTCAGTCGCACCAAACTCCGCGCCGACCGTAAGAAGCTTCTCGAAATCGGCAACAACGGTCTGCGGTTTCAGACGCAGGATTTCCACGTCGAGCACGCGGATGCCAGTGTCGCGCAATCGCTCCATCGTCCTACGCCGCAAATCGTTATCGGCTACCAGTGGGAAGTGATATTCCTCGGGCGTTGCCGGTTCCAGACGCAATCCGACATGGCTGTATCCGGCGCGAGCAGCGACTTCGACCATTTGCGGTGGCGACAGCTCGAGCACGGTCAGGCTGGCCAGGGAGAAAATACGTTCGCTCATGTTCAAGCCTCGATCAGTGCAGGGGCGCAAGCCCGGCCAGTGGCGGCGGCTTCGCGAATGGCTTCGATCAGCGCGAGGGTGCGTGCGGCATCAGCAGCACTGACCAACGGCTCGACTTCGCGCCGAGCCACGCGGACGAAATGCTCTAACTGCAAGCGTAAAGCTTCCTCACCGCCGTAGGACTCTTCCACACTCAACAACGGTTCATGCCAACCGGCGTCCACCTGATCAGCGGCGTAATGCCAACGTTTGAGCTGCGGAATGCTCAACGCCCCGGCGGTACCCGCCAGCAGATAACACGGTTGATCCGCCTGACGCGGATACGCCGGGTTTTCACCGGAGGCCAACTCCCAACTCCACGGTGCCGACACCGCATCGGAACCGCTCAACGTGCCCAGTGTGCCGCCGGCAAACTGCAGTAACACCGCCGCGCTGTCCTCGTTGGCGAAACCGCGCACCGAGTTGTCGGTGAACGCTTGCACCGAACGCACTTCACCGCACAGGTGACGCAACAAATCGAGGTCGTGAATCAGGTTGGTCAGCAACATCCCCGCCCCCGCCTCACGGCGCCACGGGATCTCGAAATAGCTGTCCGGCTTACGTACCTGAAACAGCGCAGTGACCGTGGTCAAACGCCCGAGCGCACCGCTTTGCACCAGCTCATGAGCGCGGACGATCAGCGGATTGTGGCGTCGATGATGGCCGACCAATACCGGCACGCCACTGCGTTTAACCGCCGCGACCAGTTCGCGCACTTCATCCAGATGCACACCGACAGGCTTCTCCAGCAGCACCGGTACACCGGCCGCCAGACAATCGAGCGCCGTGCTGACGTGTTGATTATTAGGATTGGCGACGATGACTGCGTCTGGCTTGATCTGATCAAGCATCTGACGGTGATCGGCGAAATGCCTTACACCCCAGTCAGCCGCAAGAGTGGCGGCTTGCGGCCCGGGATCAGCCACTGCACACAGGCAGGCTTCGCTGAGGGTTTGCAGGTGCCGGTAATGTTGCTGACCCATATTGCCAGCGCCGATCAGAGCTATTCGAAGGGACGAATTCAAGGCGCGATCCTTTTGTGATTATTGTCGGAAAAATACTCCAGCAACAATTTAGAACCGAGTTCCAGAATCAAACACCCATCAACCTCAAAACCGTGCGAACACCGCACCCTTTCTGAATCACCAAAATCCGCTGTAGGAGCTGCCGAAGGCTGCGATCTTTTGATCTTAAAAAACAAAGTCAAAAGATCGCAGCCTTCGGCAGCTCCTACAGGGGA
>NZ_JASCPK010000083.1:0-26393 GCF_029959385.1 Pseudomonas sp. PS01303 | reverse complement strand
GGCCCAAGGGCGCCTCCGATAACGCAACGTCTGGTTCGCCAGACATTGCGGGAGGCGCCCTCTGGGCGCGCGCGTTTTTCCGGTTCCAATCATTTCAACAAGCGAGGAGGATCGCCATGGGCGTGACCAATCGGTTGGCCTGTTACTCCGACCCCGCCGACCACTATTCCCACCGAGTGCGCATCGTGCTTGCAGAGAAGGGTGTCAGCGCCGAAATCATTTATGTGGAAGCTGGTCGTCAGCCGCCTAAACTGATTGAGGTGAACCCTTACGGAAGTCTGCCTACGCTGGTCGATCGTGACCTGGCGCTGTGGGAGTCGACTGTGGTGATGGAATATCTGGATGAGCGTTACCCGCACCCGCCGTTGTTGCCGGTTTATCCAGTGGCGCGTGCCAATAGTCGACTGCTGATTCATCGTATTCAGCGCGACTGGTGTGGTCTGGTGGATCTGATTCTTGATCCAAAGTCCAAAGAGGCCGCGCGTGTCGTGGCGCGCAAGGAATTGCGTGAAAGCCTGACGGGCGTGTCGCCGCTGTTCGCCGACAAGCCGTTTTTCCTCAGTGAGGAACAAAGTCTGGTGGATTGCTGCCTATTGCCAATACTCTGGCGTTTGCCGATTTTGGGTATTGAACTGCCGCGGCCAGCCAAGCCGCTGCTTGATTACATGGAGCGCTCGTTTGCGCGTGAGGCTTTCCAGGCGAGTCTGTCTGGTGTCGAACGCGATATGCGCTAAGGCTTAAGGAGCCGCTATGAACTCCAGTCGACCTTATTTGGTTCGCGCGCTCTATGAGTGGATTGTGGATAACGATTGCACCCCGCACATGCTGGTCAATTCCGAGTACCCGGCGGTGCAAGTGCCGCAGGGTTTCGCCAGTGACGGGCAGATTGTCCTGAACATCTCGCCAAGTGCCGTACGGCATTTGCACATGGACAACGACGTGGTGACCTTTGAAGGTCGCTTCGGTGGCGTCCCGCACAGCTTGTACGTGCCGATTGGCGCCATCCTGGGGATCTACGCCCGGGAGAACGGTCAAGGCATGGTGTTTGATCTCGAGTCGCCGATGGATGACGAGGAAGAGATCGAGTCGGATGACGACTTGCCACCACCGGACAGCGAACCGCCGCGCCCAACAGGCCGGCCAAGTTTGAAAGTGGTGAAATAAAAAAAGGCGATCCGGATGGATCGCCTTTTTCATGCGCATCTCAAAACTGCATACACATCTCAAAACTTCATGCGCATCTCAAATCTGTAGGAGCTGCCGAAGGCTGCGATCTTTTGATCCTGATCTTTTAAAGCAAGATCAAAAGATCGTCCGATCGCGGCCCGAGCCTTCGGCAGCTCCTACACGAAGAGGCGTATCAGTCGATGTATTCGAACAGCTTCACAATCTTCTGTACGCCGGAAACGCCCTGCACCAGGTTAGTTGCCTGAGTGGCTTCCTGTTTGGTCAGCAGACCCAGCAGGTAGACGATACCGTTCTCGGTCACGACCTTGATGCGCGAGCCGGGAATGCTGGCATCGGTGAGCATCTGCGTCTTGATCTTGGAGGTCAGCCAGGTGTCGTTCTGGCGAGCCAGGAAACCGGACGGCGGAATGACCTGCAGCTCGTTATGCACGGTTTTTACCCGTTGAACAGCGGCTGCCGCCTGTTCGGCCTTGGCTTTCAGATCCGCACGAGGGGTTTGGCCTGCGAGCAGAACAACGCCGTTGAAACTGGTCACGACGATGTGCGAATCGTTGTCCAGCGCCGGGTCGGCCTTCGCCACGTTCACACCCACTTTGGTTTCAATCAACGAATCGTCGATCTTGCTGCCGAAGGTGCGCGTGCCACGGTCGTCATCGATCGGTGCTTCACGGCTGGCGTTCACCACCGAGGTGCAACCGCTGATGCCGAGGCACAGGGTCAAGGCCAGAAGGCCAAGGCGATTAGGGGTCATTCTTCACTCCCGAACAGTTGGCTGTCGATCAGATCGCAGAGGCAATGGATCGCCAGCAAGTGGACTTCTTGAATACGTGCAGTGACATTGGCCGGAACGCGAATCTCGACGTCCTCGGGCAGCAACAGCGAGGCCATGCCGCCGCCATCGCGTCCGGTCAAAGCTACGACAATCATTTCGCGATCATGTGCGGCCTGGATCGCTTGAATAATGTTCGCCGAGTTACCGCTGGTCGAAATCGCCAGCAGGACATCGCCTGGCTGACCGAGTGCACGGATCTGTTTGGAGAACACTTCGTTGTAGCTGTAGTCGTTGGCGATCGAGGTGATCGTCGACGTGTCGGTGGTCAGCGCGATGGCCGGCAGGCTTGGGCGCTCGCGCTCGAAGCGGTTGAGCAGCTCCGAAGAGAAGTGCTGGGCGTCACCGGCCGAGCCGCCGTTGCCGCACGAAAGCATTTTGCCTTCGTTGAGCAGGGCGTTGACCATGATCTGGCTGGCTTGCTCGATGTGCGGTGCAAGTACGTCCATCGCCTGTTGCTTGGTGTCGATACTGGCCTGGAAAAGCTGGCGAATTCGGGATTGCATGTCCATCTGTGTGACCTTAAGTAGCGCGGCTATTCGGCACATGAAAGTGCAGCCCGCAAAGCAAAGAGCAAAATTTGTCGGTGGGATTGTCCGGATTGCAGCGCCGACGATCAACTGTCGAAAGCATTCTGCAACCAGTTCAGCTGACTCGGATGGCTGTCGATGGCCACCACGTCGAAGCGGCAGGGGGAATTGGCCCAACGCGACTCGCGCTGAAGAAAATACTGTGCGGCAAAAATCAGTTTCTGCTGCTTGCGCCCATCGATGCTAGCGAGCGCGCCACCCCATTGAGTGTTTTTTCTGTAGCGAACTTCAACGAATACTACTGTATCGCCATCAAGCATGACCAGATCAAGCTCGCCGCGTTTACAAAACCAGTTCTGCGCCAACAGGCGCAGACCTTGTTGTTGCAGATGCTCGAGCGCTTGGCGCTCGGCATCCTTACCGCTTTGCGAGCGTGACCTGTCGGGCATTAGCGCGGGGTGTCCGGCAGGCGCTGCACCTGACCGCTGACGAACTGCGCCCAAGGCAACTGACGCACCACACGCTGGGTCTGGGTCATGCCGAGGCTGCCCGACTCACCATCGATGCGGCTGTCCGGCAATGCCTTGAGCTGATCCAGACGCGGTGCCAGGCGATAGGCGTCAACACCCATCGCGTACAGGCGGCCAAGGCTGCCGGCAGCTTGCGGCCACTGTGCAACCACTTGCTGGCGCAGTGGGTCGCTGTTGTCCAGCAACCATGGGGTTTCGCAGAAGCGAATGCCGTTCATGTCGTTGTACTGGTTGACGTCGCCGCTGGCGCTGTAAACGTGCGAGGTGGCGTAAACCGGAACATCACCAGCGTACTGGAAGTTCAGGGTTGGCTTGATCTGCTGCGCCTGTTGCGGAGTGGCGGCGAGGAAGATGAACTCGATGTCCTGACGACGCGAAGGCTGTGCGGCGACGTTGGTGCCGGCAGCGTTTTGCAAGCTCTTGGCGCGCGCTTCGCTCTGACGCAACTGGAACATGTCGGCGATCTGCTGAGCCAGTTGCACCGGCTGATCAACGCGCTCGGTGGCAACGATGGTGCCGCCGTTAGCCTGCCAGTCCTGGCTGAACGCGCGCATGACGCGGTCGCCCCATTCACCTTTCGGCACCATGATTGCAGCGCGATGCAGGCCATCAGCACGGGCGCGGCGCGACACTTCGCGGGCTTCGTCTTCAGCCGCCAGACCAAACTGGAACAGTTGCGCCGGGCCTTGATCGCCTTCGCTGTAGTTCAGCGCGAGGGTGGTGATCGGCAATTGCGGGCGAGTGCTCAGCTGTTTGACCAGTGGTTTTTCCAGCGGCCCGACGACCAGTTGCACGCCGTCAGCCTGAGCCTTGCGGTAGAACTCGTCCATCGAGGTCAGCTTTGAGCTGTCGTAGAACTCGATCGCGGGTGGCTTCTGCCCGGCCTGTTGCGCCTGGTAGTGCGCCGCCATGAAACCTTCACGCAGTGCTTTGCCGACGGCAGCCAGTTGGCCGTCTTGCGGGAGCAGCAGGGCGATTTTGCTCAGAGGCTGACTGGCCAGTTCCTTGAGTTTGGTCAGCGGCAGCGGCAGGTTGATCGCAGCAGGGTGCTTTGGATTCTGTGCACGCCAGGTGTCGATCGCGGCTTGCTGCTGTTCCAGCGTACCGGCGGATTTCACCGCCAGTGCCAGGCCCATCCAGCCGCCGAGGTCGTCGGTGGTGTTGGCTTGCAGTTGATCGGTCGGCAGCGAGGCAATCAGTGTCCAGATCGCTTCGTGGTTTTTGCTGGCGGCTTCGCCCTTCAGCATCGGCGCGATAAAGATGCGCTCGCGAGCGGCAGCCAGGGTCTGACCATCGGCTTCAAGGGCACGGGCGTGAACGGTGCCGGTGCGCACTTGCTGCTCTTCAGGCATTTCGCCCAGATGCTGCAGGCTTGGATGGCTCAGAGCGGTCAGCGCGGCTTTCGGCTGGTTGCGCGTCATCGCCAGTTCAGCGTTCAGCGTGCTGGCGAAAATCTGCTGGCCGGGCTTCAGTTGCTCCATCGGCACTTGTTGCAGAATTTGCGCGGAGCGTCCGGCATCGCCCTGGTGGTAAGCCAGATCTGCCGCGCTCAGGCGCAACAGGGCAGCTTTTTCCGGGGTACTCGCCTGGCTGGCCTGCGCGAGCAGTTGCTCGATGCTGGCGTCCGGAGTCCGTGGAAGTTCGCCAAGGCTGGAGGAAGGGGAGCTGGCGCAGGCCGCCAATAAGGCAGCGAGGCAGAGGGCAGTGAACAGCCGCAGGCAAGCGATCATGTAAGTGTTCCTGATACTCGATCAAATTAGCGTGGAATTGTACCCAAGCACTGGCCGGGGCGCGATGTTAGTGGCGTGAAACGGTCAATTTAGCTGGAGTAAATGTTGCGGCGCTGCGTTACAGCGTGCAAAACCGAGGTCGGGCGGAGCGCAACGCAAGCCTCGTGACGCGCTACAATGGCCGCTTTTACCGATCATGAGGTGTGCGCTTTGACTGCTCCAGGTTCCCCGAATTCCGCTGCTGGCTCGCTTTATGTGGTGGCGACGCCCATCGGCAACCTGGACGACATCAGCGCCCGGGCACTGAAAATCCTGCGTGAAGTGGCGTTGATCGCTGCCGAAGACACTCGTCACTCGGCGCGCCTGATGCAGCACTTCGGTATTTCCACGCCGCTGGCCGCTTGTCACGAACACAATGAACGAGATGAAGGTAGCCGCTTTATTACCCGTCTGCTGGCGGGCGACAACGTTGCGCTGATTTCCGATGCGGGCACGCCGCTGATTTCCGATCCGGGTTATCACCTGGTGCGTCAGGCCCGTGCGGCCGGAATCGCGGTGGTGCCGGTGCCGGGGGCGTGCGCGTTGATCGCGGCGTTGTCGGCGGCGGGGCTGCCATCCGATCGCTTTATCTTTGAAGGTTTCTTGCCGGCCAAGTCGGTCGGGCGCAAGGCGCGACTGCAAGCGGTCAAAGAAGAGCCGCGCACGCTGATCTTCTATGAAGCCCCGCACCGCATTCTTGAATGTTTGCAGGATATGGAAGAAGTGTTCGGTGGTGAGCGTCAGGCACTGTTGGCTCGCGAAATCACCAAGACCTTCGAGACGCTTAAAGGCTTGCCGCTCTCGGAACTGCGAGAGTTTGTTGAATCGGACAGCAATCAGCAGCGTGGCGAATGCGTGGTGCTGGTGGCGGGCTGGACGGCGCCGGAGTCTGAAGACGCGGTCAGCAGCGAGGCAATGCGCGTGCTGAATCTGCTGCTCGAAGAAATGCCGCTCAAGCGTGCCGCCGCTCTCGCCGCGCAAATCACCGGCGAGCGCAAAAACGTGCTGTATCAGGTCGCGCTGGAGAAACAGAAGGGCGAGTAACCCGTCGCGCAGACAGGTTTTGCGGCTATTAGCGCTTGTTCTTCGGGCGCTCTGCCGTTAACCTTCGCGGCGGAGAGTCGATCGGACAGTCGCTGCCCTCTATGAAAATTAGGGGGGGGAGGAAAGTCCGGGCTCCATAGGGCGAAGTGCCAGGTAATGCCTGGGAGGCGTGAGCCTACGGAAAGTGCCACAGAAAATAACCGCCTAAGCGCTTCGGCGCCGGTAAGGGTGAAAAGGTGCGGTAAGAGCGCACCGCACGTCTGGCAACAGTTCGTGGCTAGGTAAACCCCACTTGGAGCAAGACCAAATAGGGTCCCAAGGCGTGGCCCGCGCTGGGACCGGGTAGGTTGCTAAAGATGTCCAGTGATGGCCATCGTAGACGAATGACTGTTCAAGACAGAACCCGGCTTACAGATCGACTCTCCACCTTTTTCTTTCCCTGCTTGAATCAATAGCAACAGGGCTGTGTAATATCAGCAGACCTGCTCTGAAAGTCCGGCAGCGGCAAACGCAGTAATAGCCATTTCCCACCGTGCTTCAATCAACAGCAGAAGCGCTTTTGTAATACCGAAAAAATCTTACTCTTAACAAATTACTTTAACTTCCGAGCGCAGCTTCCAGTGCTGCATCAAGTTATTGGTCAAAACTATCCGCCAATTTGTCGTTACCCCTCCTTTTATGTTCCTAAATCTCCGTTCTGTAAGGGTTTTCCTTTACTCCGCGCCTTGACGGTGTGGTGGGCGCATTCCTATAGTGTGCGCAAGTGGCGGAAAGTGGCATGAAGTGGGTTTTTTGAGCTCAAAACGATAAAAATTGGAGAAACGCTGACGTGTTTCGCGGAGCTAACGCTATCAGTCTCGATGCAAAGGGCCGTCTCGCTATGCCGAGCCGGTACCGCGACGAGCTCGTTTCGCGTAGTTCCGGCCAATTGATCGTGACCATTGATGCCGTTGATCCATGCCTGTGTGTCTATCCGCTCGATGAGTGGGAAATTATTGAAACCAAGTTGCGCGCACTTCCTTCGCTTCGCGAAGAGAACCGTCGCCTGCAACGTTTATTGATTGGTAATGCCGTCGATCTCGAACTCGATGGCAGTGGTCGTTTTCTGGTTCCACCGCGTCTGCGCGAATACGCCAAGCTCGATAAGCGCGCGATGCTGGTAGGCCAACTGAACAAGTTCCAATTGTGGGACGAGGATGCATGGGACGCGGTATCTGCCGCTGACCTTGCTGCTATTCAACAACCGGGCGCCATGCCTGATGAACTGCGTGATTTGATCCTGTGACTATTGATAGCGGCTTTAACCACATCACCGTACTGCTCGACGAAGCCGTGGAGGCTCTCGCCGTACGTCCTGATGGATGCTATCTGGACGGTACGTTCGGTCGCGGCGGACACAGCCGGCTGATCCTCAGCCAGCTCGGAACAGATGGTCGTCTCATCGGATTCGACAAAGATCCACAAGCGATTGCCACCGGGCAAACGCTAGCGGCCGAAGACGGCCGCTTTGTCGTTGTGCAGCGCAGCTTTGCCGAGCTCGGTTCGGTGGTTGCCGAGCAGGGTCTAAGCGGCAAGGTCAGCGGCGTTCTGCTCGACCTCGGCGTCTCTTCGCCGCAGCTCGATGACGCTGAACGCGGCTTCAGTTTCCTCAACGACGGTCCGCTGGACATGCGCATGGATCCGTCCCGTGGCATCAGCGCTGCCGAATTCGTCAACACCGCGCCGGCTGAAGAAATCGCCCGGGTGTTCAAGGAATACGGCGAAGAACGTTTCTCCGGTCGCATGGCTCGTGCCGTTGCCGAACGTCGCGATATCACGCCGTTCGAGCGCACCGCCGATCTGGCCGAAGTGCTCAAGGTCGCCAACCCGGCGTGGGAAAAGGGCAAGAACCCGGCCACCCGTGCGTTCCAGGGTTTGCGCATTCACGTCAACAACGAACTGGGCGATCTGGAAGCCGGCCTCGAAGCCGCGCTGGACGCACTGGAAATCGGTGGGCGTCTGGTGGTAATCAGCTTCCACTCGCTGGAAGACCGCATCGTCAAACTCTTCATGCGCAAACTGGTGAAAGGCGAAGCCGACAACCTGCCGCGGAACCTGCCGGTTCGTCACGTAGCGTTCGAACCGAAAATCAAAGTCCATGGCAAAGCGCAGACGGCCTCCGACGCCGAACTCAAAGCCAACCCACGTTCCCGTAGCGCCGTCATGCGCGTCGCGGAGAAGTTGCGGTGAGCAAGCTTTTCGCCAAGCCATTGCCTGGCGGCAGCTTTCTGATGCTGCTGCTGTTTATCGGCGTGCTCGTGTCGGCCATCGGCGTGTCTTACAGCGCGCACTGGAACCGCCAGTTGCTCAACAATCTTTATAACGAACTCAGCGTGCGCGACAAGGCGCAGGCCGAGTGGGGCCGTTTGATTCTTGAACAAAGCACCTGGACCGCGCACAGCCGGATCGAAGTGCTGGCCAGCGAACAATTGAAAATGCACATTCCGGGCGCGGCTGACGTGAAGATGGTGGCGCCATGATGAAACTCGAAGGCGCACTCTTCCCGTGGCGCTTCCGCCTGATGGTGGCGCTGCTCGGCGTGATGGTCGCAGCAATCTGCTGGCGCATCATCGACCTGCAAGTGGTTGACCGTGACTTCCTCAAAGGTCAGGGCGACGCACGCAGTCTTCGCCACATCCCGATTCCAGCTCACCGTGGTCTGATCACCGACCGTAACGGCGAGCCTTTGGCCGTCAGTACGCCGGTGACCACCCTGTGGGCCAACGCCAAGGAAATGCAGTCGGCCAAAGAGAAATGGCCGGCACTGGCGGCAGCTCTGGGTCAGGATCCGAAAGCCCTGACCGAGCGTCTCGAAGCTCAGGCCAACAAAGAATTCATTTATCTGGTGCGCGGGCTGACCCCCGAGCAGGGCCAGGCTGTGCTCGATCTGAAAGTGCCGGGCGTTTACGGCATCGAAGAATTCCGCCGCTTCTATCCGGCCGGTGAAGTCACTGCGCACATGGTTGGCTTTACCGACATCGACGACCACGGTCGTGAAGGCGTCGAACTCGCCTACGACGAGTGGCTCGCCGGTGTGCCGGGCAAACGGCAGGTCATCAAGGATCGGCGCGGTCGGCTGATCAAGGATGTCCAGGTCACCAAAAACGCCAAGGCCGGCAAGCCCTTGGCGTTGTCCATTGACCTGCGTCTGCAATACCTGGCCAACCGCGAGCTGCGTAACGCAATCATCGAAAACGGCGCCAAGGCCGGCAGTCTGGTGATCATGGACGTGAAGACCGGCGAGATCCTCGCCATGGTCAACCAGCCGACCTACAACCCGAACAACCGTCGCAACCTGCAACCGGCGATGATGCGTAACCGCGCGATGATCGACGTGTTCGAGCCGGGTTCGACCATGAAAGCCATCTCGATGAGCGCCGCGATCGAATCCGGCCGCTGGAAACCGACCGACACCGTCGAGGTGTATCCGGGTACTTTGCAGATTGGCAAGTACACCATCAAAGACGTTTCGAGAACCGAAGGCCCGGTGCTGGACATGACCGGCATCCTGATCAATTCCAGTAACGTCGGCATGAGTAAGGTCGCGTTCGATATCGGCGGCGAAACCATTTATCGCCTCGCACAGAAAGTCGGCCTCGGCCAGGACACCGGCCTCGGCTTCCCGGGCGAGCGCGTCGGCAACCTGCCGAACTACCGCGAGTGGCGCAAGGCTGAAACCGCAACCCTGTCTTACGGCTACGGTATTTCCGTGACCGCGATTCAGTTGGTGCACGCCTTCTCTGCGCTGGCCAACAACGGTCGTCTCGCGCCGCTGACCCTGATCAAAACCGACAAGCCGCCGCAGACTACGCAAGTGCTGCCGGAAGCCGTCGCGAAAACCATGCAAGGCATGCTCACCCAAGTGATCGAAGCACCGCGCGGTGTATTCCGTGCGCAGGTGCCGGCGTATCACGTGGCCGGCAAGTCGGGTACTGCACGTAAAACGTCGGTGGGTACCAAGGGCTACGCCGAAAACTCCTATCGCTCGCTGTTCGCCGGTTTCGGCCCGATGAGCGATCCGCGTTACGCCATCGTTGTGGTGATCGACGAACCAAGCAAGGCCGGCTACTTCGGTGGTCTGGTATCGGCGCCAGTGTTCAGCCGTGTTATGTCCGGCACTCTGCGTCTGATGAACGTGACCCCGGACAATCTGCCGGCGACACAACAGGCCAACGCCACCCCGGTCATACCGCTGAAAGCCAATGGAGGGCGCGGCTGATGTCATTAAGTCTGAACAAGATATTCCCCCACGCCGGCCACGATCTGTTGATCCGTGAATTGGCGCTGGACAGCCGTAACGTACGCGCTGGCGATCTGTTCCTCGCCGTGCCGGGCGGCAAATTCGATGGCCGTGCGCACATCGCTGATGCATTGCAACGCGGTGCTGCCGCTGTAGCTTATGAAGTCGAAGGCGCCACTGTGCTGCCGATCACTGACGTGCCATTGATTCCGGTCAAAGGCCTGGCTGCGCAACTGTCGGACATCGCCGGGCGTTTTTACGGTGAGCCAAGTCATCACCTGAACCTGGTGGGCGTGACCGGCACCAACGGTAAGACCAGCGTGACCCAATTGGTTGCGCAGGCGCTGGATCTGCTCGGTCAGCATTGCGGCATCGTCGGCACGCTGGGTTCCGGCTTCTATGGCGCACTGGAAAGCGGTCTGCACACCACGCCGAATCCGATTGCCGTGCAAGCGACATTGGGCGACCTGAAAAAGGCCGGCGCCAAAGCCGTGGCCATGGAAGTCTCGTCCCACGGTCTGGATCAGGGCCGCGTCACTGCACTGGCGTTCGACGTCGCGGTGATGACCAACCTGTCCCGTGATCATCTGGATTATCACGGCACCATGCAAGCGTACGCTGAGGCGAAGGCCAAGCTGTTCGCCTGGAATGATTTGAAGTGCCGCGTGGTCAACCTCGACGATGATTTTGGCCGGCAACTGGCCGCTGAAAAACGTGAGTCGCGCTTGATCACCTATAGCCTGCTCGACAGCAGCGCCTATCTGTATTGCCGCGAAGCGCAGTTCGACGACCACGGTGTGCGCGCCACATTGGTCACGCCGCAGGGCGAACATCATCTGCGCAGCACGCTGCTCGGTCGCTTCAACCTGAGCAACGTCCTCGCTGCGGTCGGCGCCTTGCTCGGTCTGGATTACGCGCTCGACGAAATTCTCAAAGTGCTGCCGAAACTCGAAGGCCCGGCCGGACGCATGCAGCGTCTTGGCGGTGGAACGCAACCGTTGGTGGTGGTCGATTACGCCCACACCCCGGACGCATTGGAAAAGGTTCTGACCGCGCTGCGCCCGCACGTCAAAGGTCAATTGCTGTGCCTGTTCGGCTGCGGCGGTGATCGTGATCGCGGCAAGCGTCCGTTGATGGCTGAAGTGGTCGAGCGTCTGGCCGATCAGGTGCTGGTCACCGACGACAACCCGCGTACTGAAGATCCGGCAGTGATTTTCGATGACATCCGCGCCGGTTTCACGGCTGTGGATAAAGTTACCTTCGTTGCTGGCCGTGGTCAGGCGATTGCACAACTGATCGCCGGCGCTTCGGCCGATGACGTGATCGTCCTGGCCGGTAAAGGTCACGAGGACTATCAGGAAATCAACGGCGAGCGCCACGCTTTCTCCGACCTGGTCGAGGCTGATCACGCCCTGACCGCTTGGGAGGTGGCCCATGCTTAAGGCCCTGAAACTCAGCGAACTGACTAACGCCCTCGATGCCCGTTTGATCGCCGGCGATGCCAGCTTCGACGGCGTCAGCATCGACAGCCGTGCGATCCAGCCAGGCCAACTGTTTATTGCGCTGACCGGCCCGCGTTTCGACGGTCATGACTATTTGAATGACGTCGCCGCCAAAGGCGCGGTGGCTGCGCTGGTCGAGCGTGAAGTCGCCGACAGCACCTTGCCGCAATTGCTGGTCAAGGACACCCGTCAGGCCCTTGGCCAGTTGGGCGCCTTGAATCGCGCCGCGTTCACTCAGCCTGTAGCGGCGGTGACCGGTTCCAGCGGCAAAACCACGGTGAAGGAAATGCTCGCGAGCATTCTGCGCACGCGCGGCCCGGTGCTGGCGACCCGTGGCAACCTGAACAACGACCTCGGCGTACCGCTGACCCTGATCGAACTGGCCGCGGAACACACCTCGGCCGTGATCGAACTGGGCGCCTCGCGTCTGGGTGAAATCGCCTACACCGTCGGGCTGACCAAGCCCCACGTAGCGATTCTGAACAATGCCGGCACCGCTCACGTCGGTGAGTTCGGCGGCCCGGAAAAAATCGTCGAAGCCAAAGGCGAAATCATCGAAGGGCTGGCGGCCGATGGCATCGCCGTGCTCAACCTCGATGACAAGGCTTTCGGTATCTGGAAGACCCGCGCTGCCGGTCGCAAGGTGTTGACCTTCGCCCTGAGCAACACGCAGGCGGACTTTTACGCCAGCGATCTGACCACCGATGCCCGTGGTTGCCCGGCCTTCAATCTGCACACACCTGAAGGTGTCGAGCGCGTTCAACTGAACCTGCTCGGCACCCATAACGTCGCCAATTCCATGGCCGCCGCCGCTGCCGCGCACGCCTTGGGCGTGTCGCTGTTCGGCATCGCCACCGGCCTTGGCGCGGTGCAACCGGTCAAGGGTCGCACCGTCGCGCAACTGGCGAAAAACGGTATGCGCGTGATCGATGACACTTACAACGCAAACCCCACCTCGATGTGCGCGGCCGTTGATATACTCGCCGGCTTTTCCGGCCGCACCGTCCTGGTGCTCGGGGATATCGGCGAGTTGGGCGATTGGGCGGAGCAGGGGCACCGCGACGTGGGCGAGTACGCCCGGGGCAAGGTTTCCGCGCTTTACGCCGTCGGGCCAAACATGGTTCACGCCGTCAACGCATTCGGTGAAGAGGCGCATCACTTCGGCACGCAAGCCGAGCTGATCCAGGCCCTCGACGCCGAGCAGGACACAAACACCACTATTTTGATCAAGGGTTCGCGCAGTGCAGCGATGGAAAACATCGTTGCGGCTCTGTGCGGATCCAGTCTGGAGAAACATTAATGCTGCTGCTGCTAGCGGAGTATCTGCAACAGTTCTACAAAGGCTTCGCGGTCTTTCAGTACCTGACCCTGCGCGGGATTCTCGGTGTGCTGACCGCGCTGGTTTTGTCGCTGTGCTATGGCCCGTGGATGATCCGCACCCTGCAGAACCGTCAGATCGGTCAATCCGTGCGTAACGATGGCCCGCAATCGCACCTGTCCAAGTCGGGCACCCCGACCATGGGCGGCGCGCTGATTCTGTCTTCGATCGGCGTCAGCACTTTGCTTTGGGCTGACTTGAGCAACCGCTACGTCTGGACTGTGTTGCTGGTGACCCTGCTGTTCGGCGCCATCGGCTGGGTCGACGATTACCGCAAAGTCATCGAGAAGAATTCGCGTGGCTTGCCGAGCCGCTGGAAGTATTTCTGGCAGTCGGTGTTCGGCCTCGGCGCAGCGATCTTCCTTTATATGACCGCGTCCACCCCGGTGGAAACCACGCTGATCTTGCCGATGCTCAAGGACTACAGCATTCCGCTGGGTCTCGGTTTCATCGTGCTGACTTATTTTGTGATCGTCGGTTCGAGCAACGCGGTCAACCTGACTGACGGCCTCGACGGTCTGGCGATCATGCCCACCGTGATGGTCGGCGGCGGCCTGGGCATCTTCTGCTACCTGTCGGGTAACGTGAAATTCGCTGAATACCTGCTGATCCCTTACGTGCCGGGCGCGGGCGAACTGATCGTGTTCTGCGGCGCGTTGATTGGCGCCGGATTGGGTTTCCTCTGGTTCAACACCTATCCAGCGCAAGTGTTCATGGGCGACGTCGGTGCCTTGGCACTCGGCGCGGCACTGGGCACCATCGCGGTGATCGTCCGTCAGGAAATCGTCCTGTTCATCATGGGCGGCGTGTTCGTGATGGAAACCCTGTCAGTCGTCATTCAGGTTGCGTCCTTTAAGCTGACCGGTCGCCGTGTGTTCCGCATGGCACCGATACACCACCACTTTGAACTCAAGGGCTGGCCCGAGCCGCGCGTGATTGTCCGTTTCTGGATCATCACCGTGATTCTCGTGCTTGTCGGCCTTGCCACCCTGAAGCTGAGGTAGAACGAGTGTCTCTGATCGCTTCTGACCACTTCCGCATCGTTGTCGGCCTCGGCAAGAGCGGCATGTCCCTGGTTCGCTTCCTGGCGAACCGGGGCACGTCGTTTGCCGTGGCGGACACGCGGGAAAATCCACCGGAACTGGCCACGCTCAAGCGTGACTATCCGCACGTGGAAGTGCGTTGTGGCGAGCTGGACGTCGAATTCCTCTGCCGTGCCGACGAGCTCTACGTGAGCCCCGGCCTGGCGCTGGCGACCCCAGCCCTGCAAGCCGCTGCGGCCCGTGGCGTGAAATTGTCCGGCGACATCGAGCTGTTCGCGCGTAACGCGCAGGCGCCGATCGTGGCCATCAGCGGGTCCAACGCGAAAAGCACCGTCACCACCCTGGTCGGCGAGATGGCGGCTGCGGCGGGCAAACGCGTCGCCGTCGGCGGCAACCTCGGCACCCCGGCGCTGGACTTGCTCAGCGACGACATCGAGCTGTACGTGATGGAGCTGTCGAGCTTCCAGCTGGAAACCACTGACCAGCTCAACGCTGAAGTGGCGACCGTGCTGAACATCAGCGAAGACCACATGGATCGCTACAGCGGTCTGCCGGCGTACCACCTGGCCAAGCACCGGATCTTCCGTGGCGCCAAGCAGTTCGTGGTCAACCGTCAGGATGCGCTGAGCCGTCCGCTGATGGGCGAAGGCCAGCCATGCTGGACGTTCGGCCTGACCAAACCTGATTTCAAAGCCTTCGGTATCCGCGAAGAAGACGGCGAGAAGTATCTGGCCTTCGAATTCCAAAACCTGATGCCAGTGCGCGAATTGAAGATTCGTGGCGCGCATAACCAGTCCAACGCCCTCGCGGCGCTGGCACTCGGTCATGCGGTCGGCCTGCCGTTCGATGCGATGCTCGCGGCGCTGCGCAACTTCGCCGGTCTCGAACACCGTTGCCAGTGGGTGCGTGATCTCGACGGCGTGGCTTACTACAACGATTCCAAAGCCACCAACGTCGGCGCCGCACTGGCTGCCATCGAAGGCCTGGGCGCGGACATCGATGGCAAGGTCATCCTGATCGCCGGTGGCGATGGCAAGGGTGCCGAATTCAACGATCTGCATGATCCGGTGGCGGCCAACTGCCGCGCCGTGATCCTCATGGGCCGCGACTCCGACAAGATCGGCGCCGCCATCGGTGATGCCGTGCCGCTGATTCGCGCGACCTCGCTGGTCGACGCCGTCGCGCAATGCCGCGGCGCTGCCCAGCCGGGTGACGTGGTGCTGCTGTCGCCAGCCTGCGCCAGTTTCGACATGTTCAAGAATTATGAAGACCGTGGTCACCAGTTCGTCCGCGCTGTGGAGGAATTGGCATGAGCCTGCGCAATATCATCAAACCGTATCCGTCGCCGATCATCACCGGGCGCGGTATCGACCTCGATTTCCCGATGCTCGCCGGTTGCCTGGCGCTGCTCGGTCTCGGTTTGATCATGATCGCCTCGGCGTCCACTGAAGTGGCGGCGGCGCAGTCGGGCAGTCCGCTGTATTACATGATTCGCCACCTTATATATGTGGTGCTGGGTTTGGGCGCGTGTGTCATCACCATGATGATCCCGATCGCCACCTGGCAGCGCCTCGGCTGGTTGATGTTGCTCGGCGCGTTCGGTTTGCTGGTGATGGTGATCGTCCCCGGCATCGGCCGAGAAGTGAACGGTTCGATGCGCTGGATTGGTTTCAGCTTCTTTAACGTGCAGCCGTCCGAAATCGCCAAAGTATTCGTGGTGATCTACCTCGCCGGTTATCTGGTGCGGCGTCAGAAAGAAGTGCGTGAGAGCTGGATGGGCTTCTTCAAGCCGTTCATCGTGCTGCTGCCGATGGCCGGTCTGTTGCTGATGGAGCCGGACTTCGGTGCCACCGTCGTGATGATGGGCGCTGCGGCGGCAATGCTATTCCTTGGCGGGGTCGGGCTGTTCCGTTTCTCGCTGATGGTGGTGTTGGCGGTCGGGGCGGTGGTGCTGCTGATTCAGATGCAGCCGTATCGTATGGCGCGTCTGACCAACTTCGCTGACCCGTGGGCTGACCAGTTCGGCGCCGGTTATCAACTGTCGCAAGCGTTGATCGCCTTCGGTCGCGGTGAATGGCTCGGCGTGGGTCTGGGCAACAGCGTGCAGAAGCAGTTCTACCTGCCGGAAGCGCACACCGACTTCGTGTTCTCGGTTCTCGCTGAAGAGCTGGGCGCGGTGGGTTCGCTGTGCACCGTTGCCCTGTTCGTGTTCGTGTGTATTCGCGGCATGTACATCGGCTTGTGGGCAGAGAAAGCCAAACAGTATTTCGCAGCTTACGTGGCTTACGGCTTGTCGTTCCTGTGGATTGGTCAGTTCCTGATCAACATCGGGGTGAACGTCGGCCTGCTGCCAACCAAGGGTCTGACCTTGCCGTTCCTCAGTTACGGCGGCAGTTCGTTGGTGATCTGCTGTGCCTGCCTCGGCTTGTTATTGAGGATCGAGTGGGAGAGTCGAACCCACCTGGGCAGTGAAGAAATGGAATTCCATGAGAGCGACTTCGCTGAGGAGCCGAATCATGGGCGCTAACGTATTGATCATGGCCGGCGGAACCGGCGGCCACGTGTTCCCGGCGCTGGCCTGTGCCCGCGAGTTTCAGGCGCGCGGCTACACCGTGCACTGGCTCGGCACGCCACGCGGAATTGAAAACGAACTGGTGCCGGGCGCAGGTCTTGAACTGCACCGCATCAACGCCAGCGGTTTGCGCGGCAAGGGCAAGCTGTCGCTGCTCAAGGCGCCGTTCATGCTGCTGAAATCGGTGTGGCAGGCGCGGGCGATCATTCGCCAGTTGAAACCAGTGTGTGTGGTCGGTTTCGGTGGTTATGTGACTGGCCCTGGTGGGCTTGCCGCGAAACTGGCCGGCGTGCCGGTGATCGTTCACGAGCAGAACGCAGTAGCCGGCACCGCCAATCGGTTGCTGGTGCCGTTCGCCGCCCGGGTGTGTGAAGCGTTCCCCGACACCTTTACTCTGTCGGACACCCGCCGTACCACCGGAAACCCGGTGCGCAGCGAGCTGTTCCTCGAAACATCGCGACCAGCCCTGGCCGGTCGCAAAGCGCGTTTGCTGATCCTTGGCGGAAGCCTTGGCGCAGAACCGTTGAATAAATTGCTGCCTGAAGCCCTGGCCCAAGTCGCTGCCGATTTGCGCCCGGAAGTGTTTCATCAGGCCGGCAAAAACCACGATGAAGTGACTGCAGAGCGCTACCGCGCCGCCGGCGTCGAAGCGCAGGTGCAGCCGTTCATCAAAGACATGGCCCAAGCCTATGGCTGGGCCGACCTGGTGGTGTGCCGCGCAGGCGCGTTGACCATCAGTGAGCTGGCTGCCGCCGGTCTGCCCTCGATGCTGGTGCCTTTGCCCCACGCGATCGACGATCACCAGACCCGCAACGCCGATTATTTGGCCCGTGAAGGCGCAGCCTTCCTGATGCCGCAAAGAACGACTGGTGCCGCGGATCTTGCCGCGCGCCTGACAGAGGTCTTGATGCAACCGCAACGACTCGAAGATATGGCCCAAGCGGCCCGCCGTCTGGCGAAACCCGATGCCACCCGTAGCGTGGTCGATACCTGTCTGGAGGTGGCCCATGGTTGAGAATCAGAAAGCCATGCCGCAACCGGAAATGCGCCGCATCCGTCGCATCCACTTCGTCGGTATCGGCGGCGTGGGCATGTGCGGTATTGCCGAAGTGTTGTTGAACCTGGGCTATGAAGTGTCCGGTTCCGACCTGAAAGCTTCGCCGGTCACCGAGCGTCTGGAATCGTTCGGCGCGCAGATCTTCATCGGCCACCGTGCCGAGAACGCCGCGACCGCCGATGTATTGGTGGTGTCGAGCGCTGTGAACACTTCCAACCCGGAAGTCGCGACCGCCCTCGAGCGTCGCATCCCGGTAGTGCCGCGGGCCGAAATGCTCGCTGAGCTGATGCGCTATCGCCACGGCATCGCCGTCGCCGGTACGCACGGCAAAACCACCACTACCAGCCTGATCGCTTCGGTGTTCGCCGCCGGTGGTCTGGATCCGACCTTCGTCATCGGTGGTCGTCTGAATGCTGCGGGCACCAATGCCCAGCTCGGCACCAGCCGTTACCTGATCGCCGAAGCCGATGAAAGCGACGCGAGCTTCCTGCACCTGCAACCGCTGGTGGCCGTGGTCACTAACATCGACGCCGACCACATGGCGACCTACGACGGTGACTTCAACAAACTGAAGAAAACCTTCGTTGAGTTCCTGCACAACCTGCCGTTCTACGGTTTGGCCGTGATGTGCCTGGACGACCCGGTCGTGCGCGAAATCCTGCCGCTGGTGAAACGTCCGACCGTGACCTACGGCTTCAGCGAAGACGCTGACGTCCGCGCGATCAATGTTCGTCAGCAAGGCATGCAGACCTTCTTCACCGTGCTGCGCCCTGACCGCGAGCCGCTGGATGTTTCCGTGAACATGCCGGGCAACCACAACGTGCTCAACTCGCTGGCGACCATCTGCATTGCGTCCGACGAGGGCGTCAGCGATGAAGCCATCGTTCAGGGCCTGTCGGGTTTTCAGGGTGTCGGTCGACGCTTCCAGGTCTACGGCGAACTGCCGGTGGACGGCGGCCACGTGATGCTGGTTGACGATTACGGTCACCACCCGACCGAAGTCGCAGCAGTGATCAAAGCCGTACGCGGTGGCTGGCCGGAACGCCGTCTGGTGATGGTGTATCAACCGCACCGTTATAGCCGCACCCGCGACCTGTACGACGATTTCGTCAATGTACTGGCCGACGCCAACGTGCTGCTGCTGATGGAAGTTTATCCGGCCGGCGAAGAGCCGATCCCGGGCGCCGACAGCCGCAAGCTGTGCAACAGCATCCGTCAGCGCGGTCAGCTCGATCCGATCTACATCGAGCGTGGCGTTGATCTGGCACCGCTGGTCAAGCCGCTGTTGCGTGCCGGCGACATTCTGCTGTGCCAGGGCGCGGGTGATATCGGCGGTCTCGCGCCGAAGCTGTTGAAAAGTGAATTGTTCGCTGGCGCCGTGGCGGCGTCGGTCGAGGGGAAGTTGAAATGACTGCTGCCTACGCCAACCTGTTCTCCACCATCGCGCCGAAAGACTTCGGCCGCGTCGCCGTGCTCTTCGGCGGCTTGAGTGCCGAGCGTGAGGTTTCGCTGAAATCCGGTAACGCTGTACTCGACGCGCTGCAGAGCGCTGGCGTGGACGCGTTCGGTATCGACGTTGGCGCCGACATTCTGCAACGCCTGCTCAGCGAAAAAATCGACCGCGCCTTCATCATTCTTCACGGCCGTGGCGGTGAAGACGGCTCCATGCAGGGCCTGCTCGAAGTGGCCGGCATTCCCTACACCGGCAGCGGCATTCTGGCCTCGGCACTGGCGATGGACAAACTGCGCACCAAGCAGGTCTGGCACAGCCTCGGGATTCCGACGCCGCGTCACGCCGTGCTGTGCAGCGAAGCCGATTGTATTTCTGCGGCGACGGAACTGGGCTTCCCTTTGATCGTCAAACCGGCCCATGAAGGTTCAAGTATCGGGATGGCCAAAGTGAGTTCTGCGTCCGAGTTGATCGACGCATGGAAAGCGGCCAGTACCTACGATTCGCAAGTCTTGGTTGAGCAATGGATTCAAGGTCCGGAGTTCACCATCGCCACCCTGCGTGACCAGGTGTTGCCTCCAATCGCCCTGGGTACACCGCACACGTTTTACGACTACGACGCCAAGTACATCGCCAACGATACCCAGTACCGCATTCCGTGCGGGCTGGATGCCGCCAAGGAACAGGAACTCATGGATCTCACGGCCAAGGCCAGTGAGGCGCTGGGGATTGCCGGTTGGGGCAGGGCGGACGTGATGCAGGACGCCGACGGGCAGTTCTGGTTCCTGGAAGTGAACACCGCACCGGGCATGACCGATCACAGTCTGGTGCCGATGGCGGCCCGTGCTGCCGGTCTGGATTTCCAGCAACTGGTACTGGCGATTCTGGCCGCCAGTGTTGAAGGCGCAGTTACCCAAGAGGCGCGAGGTTAAGACCATGCAAGGCGCTCAGCTCAGACATCAGCCACCCGCACCCGGCCGCAAGCCGGTACCGCGGGGTGCCAGCCGAATGGTGGCGAAAGAGCCGATGTCCGCGCGCCTGCCGAAAGCCAATTTTGGTTTTCTGAAAAGCCTGTTCTGGCCGGTGCTGCTGGTTGTGTTGGGCTTTGGTACCTACGAGGGGGCAACGCGTTTGCTGCCGTACGCCGACCGGCCGATCACCAAGATCGCCGTGCAGGGCGACCTGAGCTACATCAGCCAGCAAGCAGTGCAGCAGCGCATCGCCCCGTATGTGGCGTCGAGCTTCTTCACCATCGACCTCGCCGGAATGCGCACCGAGCTTGAGCAGATGCCCTGGATCGCCCATGCCGAAGTACGTCGGGTGTGGCCGGACCAAGTGGTGATCCGCCTCGAAGAGCAGTTGCCGGTAGCGCGTTGGGGTGACGAGTCGTTGCTGAACAACCAGGGCCAGGCGTTTACGCCAAAGGAACTGGCGAACTACGAACACCTGCCACAGCTGTTCGGTCCTCAACGGGCCCAGCAGCAAGTGATGCAGCAGTATCAGGTGCTGAGCCAGATGCTGCGGCCGTTGGGCTTCTCGATTGCACGCCTGGAATTGCGTGAACGCGGGAGCTGGTTCCTGACCACCGGTGCCGGCAGTTCCGGCCCCGGCATCGAGCTGCTGCTGGGACGCGGCAATTTGGTGGAAAAGATGCGTCGCTTTATCGCCATCTATGACAAGACGCTTAAAGACCAGATTACGAACATTGCGCGCATCGATCTGCGCTACGCCAACGGCCTTGCTGTTGGCTGGCGGGAACCTGTAGCGCCGACGACAGCCCAACCCGCTGTCGCGAAGAATTAAGAAGAGGCAGGACCCATGGCAAACGTGCAAAGCGGCAAAATGATCGTCGGTCTCGATATCGGCACCTCCAAGGTGGTGGCGCTGGTCGGCGAGGTCTCCGACGACGGCACGCTGGAAATCGTCGGGATCGGTACCCATCCGTCCCGTGGCCTGAAGAAGGGCGTGGTGGTGAACATCGAGTCCACCGTGCAATCGATCCAGCGTGCGATCGAAGAAGCCCAACTGATGGCGGGCTGCCGCATTCACTCGGCGTTCGTCGGCGTGGCGGGCAATCACATCCGCAGCCTGAACTCCCACGGCATCGTCGCGATCCGTGATCGCGAAGTCAGCTCGGCCGACCTTGAGCGCGTACTCGACGCTGCTCAGGCTGTGGCGATCCCGGCTGACCAGCGCGTGCTGCACACCCTGCCGCAGGATTACGTGATCGATAACCAGGAAGGCGTTCGTGAACCACTGGGCATGTCCGGCGTGCGTCTGGAAGCCAAGGTTCACGTGGTCACCTGCGCCGTCAACGCTGCACAGAACATTGAAAAATGCGTGCGCCGCTGCGGTCTGGAAATCGACGACATCATTCTCGAGCAACTGGCCTCGGCCTACTCGGTACTGACCGACGACGAGAAAGAACTGGGCGTGTGCCTGGTCGACATCGGCGGCGGTACTACCGACATCGCGATCTTCACCGAAGGCGCGATCCGTCACACCGCGGTGATCCCGATTGCCGGTGATCAGGTGACCAACGACATCGCCATGGCGTTGCGCACTCCGACTCAGTACGCCGAAGAAATCAAAATCCGCTACGCCTGCGCCCTGGCGAAACTGGCCGGTGCCGGTGAAACCATCAAGGTGCCAAGCGTCGGCGACCGTCCACCGCGCGAACTGTCCCGTCAGGCCCTGGCCGAAGTGGTCGAGCCGCGTTACGACGAACTGTTCACGCTGATTCAGGCCGAGCTGCGTCGCAGCGGCTACGAAGACCTGATCCCGGCCGGCATCGTGCTGACTGGCGGTACTTCGAAGATGGAAGGCGCGACTGAACTGGCCGAAGAAATCTTCCATATGCCGGTTCGGCTGGGCGTGCCGCACGGCGTCAAAGGTCTGGATGACGTGGTGCGCAACCCGATTTATTCCACTGGCGTTGGCTTGTTGATGTACGGCCTGCAAAAGCAGTCCGACGGGATCTCGTTCTCGGGCATCGGCAGCCGCGACAGCTACAGCAACGAAGAGCCACAGGCGCCGTTGCTGGATCGATTGAAGAAGTGGGTTCAAGGCAACTTTTAAAAGCAGCTGGAAGCGTCAAGCTTCGAGCGGCAAGCAGTAGCAGTAGATGCACCGCAACAAACATGCAGTAGGCGAAAAAAACTAGAGAATGTAAGGAGAGGGAAAATGTTCGAACTCGTAGACAACATCCCCGCAAGCCCGGTAATCAAAGTTATCGGTGTCGGCGGTGGCGGCGGCAACGCTGTCAACCACATGGTCAAGAGCAACATCGAAGGCGTTGAATTCATCTGCGCCAACACCGATGCTCAAGCGCTGAAAAACATCGGCGCACGTACCATCCTGCAACTGGGCACTGGCGTGACCAAAGGCCTCGGCGCCGGCGCGAACCCGGAAGTCGGCCGTCAGGCTGCTCTGGAAGACCGCGAGCGTATTGCCGAAGTGCTGCAGGGCACCAACATGGTGTTCATCACCACTGGCATGGGCGGCGGTACCGGTACCGGTGCTGCACCGATCATCGCCGAAGTGGCCAAGGAAATGGGCATTCTGACCGTTGCGGTCGTGACTCGTCCGTTTCCGTTCGAAGGCCGCAAGCGTATGCAGATCGCCGATGAAGGCATCCGCATGCTGTCCGAAAGCGTCGACTCGTTGATCACCATTCCTAACGAGAAGCTGCTGACCATCCTCGGTAAAGACGCCAGCCTGCTGTCGGCTTTCGCCAAGGCTGACGATGTACTGGCCGGTGCCGTTCGCGGTATCTCCGACATCATCAAGCGTCCGGGCATGATCAACGTCGACTTCGCCGACGTGCGTACCGTGATGAGCGAAATGGGCATGGCAATGATGGGCACTGGCTGCGCCAGCGGTCCGAACCGTGCACGTGAAGCCACCGAAGCGGCAATCCGTAACCCGCTGCTGGAAGACGTGAACCTGCAAGGCGCACGCGGCATTCTGGTGAACATCACCGCCGGCCCTGACCTGTCCCTGGGTGAGTACTCCGACGTGGGTAGCATCATCGAAGCCTTCGCTTCCGAGCACGCCATGGTCAAGGTCGGTACCGTTATCGATCCGGACATGCGCGACGAGCTGCACGTGACTGTGGTTGCTACCGGTCTGGGCGCGAAAATCGAGAAGCCTGTGAAGGTCATCGACAATACCGTTCATACCTCCATGTCGACCGCTCAGGTACAACAACCGGCTCCGACCCGTCAGGAAGCGCCTGCGGTAAATTACCGTGATCTGGATCGTCCGACCGTCATGCGCAACCAGGCTCAGGCCGGTGCTGCGGCTGCCGCGAAGATGAATCCGCAAGATGACCTGGACTACCTGGACATCCCGGCATTCCTGCGTCGTCAGGCCGATTGATGGAATGTATCAGGGCTATGAAGGTGATTGGTGTTCAGCAAAGGCTCGGTCTGCTATCATCGCCAGCCTTTGTTGATACCAGTTCGCAATTTGCGCTGAAGCGGCCCAAGCCATGATTAAACAACGCACACTGAAAAATATTATCCGTGCCACAGGTGTAGGCCTGCACTCCGGTGAGAAGGTCTATCTGACCCTCAAGCCTGCGCCTGTCGACACTGGCATTGTGTTTTGTCGCGCTGACCTCGACCCTGTGGTGCAGATCCCTGCCCGCGCGGAAAACGTCGGTGAAACCACTATGTCGACGACGCTGATCAATGGCGACGTCAAAGTGGACACGGTAGAGCACTTGCTCTCGGCCATGGCTGGCCTGGGCATCGATAACGCCTACGTCGAGCTCTCCGCGTCCGAAGTCCCGATCATGGATGGCAGCGCTGGACCCTTCGTATTCCTGATTCAATCGGCAGGCCTGGAAGAACAGGACGCCGCCAAGAAATTCATCCGCATCCTGCGTGAAGTGACAGTGGAAGACGGCGACAAGCGCGCCACTTTCGTCCCTTTCGAAGGGTTCAAGGTGAGCTTCGAGATCGATTTCGATCACCCGGTTTTCCGGGACCGCACCCAAAGTGCAAGCGTGGATTTTTCCAGCACTTCGTTCGTTAAAGAAGTCAGCCGCGCCCGTACCTTTGGTTTCATGAGTGATATCGAGTACCTGCGCAAGCACAACCTCGCACTCGGCGGCAGCGTTGAAAACGCAATCGTGGTCGATGCCGATGGCGTACTGAACGAAGACGGCCTTCGCTATGAAGACGAATTCGTGAAGCACAAGATCCTCGATGCCATTGGCGACCTGTACCTTTTGGGTAACAGCCTGATTGGTGAGTTCAAAGGCTTCAAGTCCGGTCATGCACTGAACAACCAGCTGTTGCGCAAGTTGATTGAGCAAACAGATGCTTGGGAAGTGGTGACGTTCGATGACGCCAGCACCGCACCAATCTCTTACATGCGCCCGGTTGCGGCGGTGTAAGTAAAAAACCTCTCTAGTTTTTTGAAGGCCATCCTCGGATGGCCTTTTTTTATGCTCCTTTTTTCAGAAGCAAAAGATCGCAGCCTTCGGCAGCTCCTACAGGAACCGCATTCCAATGTAGGAGCTGCCGAAGGCTGCGATCTTTTGATCTTCAGGCAGCCACCACCACTCGATTGCGCCCACCTTCCTTGGCCTGATACAACGCCTTGTCCGCCACAAACAACAACTGCTCCAGCGTCATCTCACTCGCCGCCGTCCACGTCGCAATGCCGATACTCACCGTCATCGGCCGATCAGCCCCGGCAACCCACGGCAACTGCTCCACCGCCTGCCGAATATGCTCGGCAATCTGCTGCGCGCCCTGGTTGTCAGTCTCAGCCAGAATCACCGAAAACTCCTCGCCGCCATACCGCGCCACCAGATCCGCCGGTCGCCGCACATTGTCCGTAATCACCTTGGCCAACGCCTTCAACGCCTGATCGCCGGCCTGATGCCCGTGCTGGTCGTTGAACGCCTTGAAATGGTCGGCGTCGATCATCATCACCGACATCGGTTTGCCCGAACGCTGCGCGCGGAACCACTCGTGACGCAGTGATTGATCAAGCATCCGACGATTGGCGACACCGGTCAGCGCGTCAGTAGCGGCCAGTTGCGCCAGTTCACGTTCAGCGCGCTGACGTCGGCGCAGTTCGCGGGCGAGCAGCCAGGTCAGCCACAACAAACCGAGACACAACACCCCGGTGGCGCCACTGATCAACATCGCCGTACGCCGCCACGTCGCAAACACCTCATCGCTGGACAGCGCGACCATCACCGTCAGCGGTAAATTGCCCACCCGCGAATAGGTGTAGAGGCGTTGCTGATGATCCATGCTCGACGTACTGCTGAAACTGCCTTTGCCATCCTTGTCGCGCAGAATCCGGATGACATTGGGCCGGTTGCCGAAGCTTTTACCGATCGAATCGCTTTGCAGATAGGGCTTCTGCGCCAGCAGCACCCCGTCATCGTCGATGATGTTCAGTGTGCTGCCCTTGCCGATGTCGAGGCTTTTGAACAGTTGATCGAAATAGTCGAGCTTCATCGACGCCACCGCCACCCCGACAAATTCGCCGGTGTCCGAGGAAATGCGTCGGCTGAAACTGATACGCCATTGATTGGCTTCGTCGCAGTCGCAACGGGTCTTGAACGGTCGGCTGATGAACATGCCGACATCGCGGTTGAAGGCGTGGGCGAGGAAGTAATCGCGGTCGGCGAAGTTGCCCGGTTTCGGCTCGACTCTTGAGGAGTCAGCAAGAACATCGCCGTGCTTGTCGAGCAGCAGAATGTCGCCCTTGAAGCGCGCAGTGGTGGAGCGGTCGAACAGCGCCAGATGGCGGATTTCCGGCGACACGTTTTGCAGATCATCGCGCTGGGCGGCAGCGATCAAACCTTGCAGGGACAGGTCGTAGAGTTCGACGGTACGCAGCACGTCGGCGTCGATCAACTGGGCGATGGTGGTCGCGCTGCGGGTGGCGGATTGCCGAGCGTTAGCGTGCTCGCGGATCAGCAGAAAAGTGACGATGGCTAAAATCGCGATCACGCTGAGCAAACTGCCGCAGATCAGCAGCTGCTCGGGGCGTCCGGTCTTGCCCGAAACGGGAGGGGTACGGCTCGCGATCATAGTGGGATTGTCGGTTGGAGAATCTTATAAGCGTAGCCGCACAAACACTGCGGGGGAGAGCACTAAAACAGATCTACTGTGGCGAGGGGATTTATCCCCGTTGGGCTGCGTAGCAGACCCTTTTTTGGGGCCGCTTCGCAGCCCAACGGGGATAAATC
>NZ_JASCPK010000082.1:0-26536 GCF_029959385.1 Pseudomonas sp. PS01303 | reverse complement strand
TTCATTGTCTGTACCACCGCTATCGCGAGCAGGCTCACTCCTACAGGGGAATGCATTCCAAAATGTAGGAGTGAGCCTGCTCGCGATGGCGGCAGCTCAAACACCAAAGAACCACCTGAAAAATCCAATAAATTTAAGAGGTGTCGATATGCGTTTGTTGAAAACCATGGTTCCCGCCGCGCTGGCCCTGATGTGCAGCGTCGCAGCGCAAGCCCAGCCCACCGTCAGCGTCTACAACTGGACCGACTACATCGGCGAAACCACCCTCGCCGACTTCCAGGCCAAAACCGGGATCAAGGTGATCTACGACGTTTTCGACTCCAACGAAACCCTTGAAGGCAAACTTCTCGCCGGCCGCACCGGCTATGACGTGGTCGTGCCGTCCAACCATTTCCTAGCCCGTCAGGTAAAGGCCGGCGCGTTCCTCAAACTGGATCGCGAGCAACTGCCGAACTTCAAGAACCTCGACCCGAAACTGCTTGAACTGCTGCAGAAAAACGACCCGGGCAACGAGCACTCGGTGCCGTACCTGTGGGGCACCAACGGCATCGGTTACAACGTCGACAAGGTCAAGCAAGTGCTGGGCATCGATCACATCGATTCCTGGGCCGTGCTGTTCGAGCCGGAAAACCTGAAAAAACTCACCCAGTGCGGCGTGTCGATGATGGACTCCGCCGACGAAGTCTTCCCCGCGGTGCTCAACTACATGGGCATGGACCCGCGCAGCGAAAACCCGGAAGACTATAAGAAGGCAGAAGCCAAACTGCTGAGCATCCGTCCGTACATCACCTATTTCCATTCCTCGAAATACGTGTCGGATCTGGCCAACGGCGACATCTGCGTAGCCTTCGGTTATTCCGGCGACGTGTTCCAGGCCGCCAACCGCGCCAAGGAAGCGAAAAACGGTGTGAACATCGCTTACGCCATCCCGAAAGAAGGCGCCAACCTCTGGTTCGACCTGCTGGCGATTCCGGCCGATGCGAGCAACACCAAAGAAGCCCACGCCTTCATTAATTACCTGCTCGATCCGCAAGTGATCGCCAAGGTCAGCGCTTCGGTCGGTTACGCCAACCCGAACCCGGCCGCCAAGCAGTTCATGGATCCGGAGCTGGTCAACAATCCTGAGGTTTACCCGCCACAGGAAGTGCTCGACAAGCTCTACATTTCTACCACCCCGCCCCAGGCGATCATGCGTCTGATGACCCGCTCCTGGAGCAAAGTGAAGTCGAACAAATGAATCAGTACACCGAAGAACACGCCCGATCCTATTACGCCGCTTCGGCTCGGGCGACTGCACCTTATCCGCAACTGGAAGGTGATCTGAGCGCCGATGTCTGTGTGATCGGCGGCGGGTTCACCGGGGTGAACACCGCCATTGAACTGGCGCAGCGCGGGCTCTCGGTGATTCTGATCGAGGGCCGGCGAATCGGCTGGGGCGCCAGCGGGCGCAATGGCGGCCAGTTGATCCGTGGCATCGGCCATGACGTCGACGGGTTCGCCAAATACGTCGGTCAGGAAGGCGTGCGTTATTTGCAGCGCGCCGGCATCGATTCGGTGGAGCTGGTGCGCAATCGCATCGGCGACAACGGCATCGAGTGCGACCTGCGCTGGGGTTTCTGTGATCTGGCCAACACTACCGCGCAGTTCGATGCCTTCAAGGACGAACTGCTCGACCTCGCCGAACTGGGCTATGCCCACGAAACCCTTCTGATCGGCCCGGAGCAGATTCGCCAGCAAGTGGTTAACTCCGACATCTATGCCGGCGGACTGGTGGACATGGGCTCAGGCCACCTGCATCCGTTGGATCTGGTGCAAGGCGAAGCACGGCTGGCGGCTTCGCTCGGCGTGCGAATTTTCGAGCAAAGCCAGGTGCTGGAGATCATCCACGGCGCGACCGTTCAAGTGCGTTGCGCCAACGGCAGCGTGCGTGCGGGCAGTCTGGTGTTGGGTTGCAACGCGCATCTGGATGAACTCGAACAGCAACTCAGTGGCAAAGTACTGCCGGCCGGTAGTTACATCATCGCCACCGAACCGTTGTCCGAGGAACGCGCCGCGCAATTGATCCCGCAGAATCTGGCGGTGTGCGACCAGAAAGTCGGCCTCGATTATTACCGGCTCTCGGCGGATCGGCGTTTGCTGTTTGGCGGTGCCTGTCACTACTCCGGACGCGATCCGGCCGACATTGCCGCCTATATGCGGCCGAAAATGCTCAAAGTCTTCCCGCAACTGGCCGATGTGAAAATCGATTACCAGTGGGGCGGCAAGATCGGCATCACGGCCAACCGTTTCCCGCAGGTCGGGCGCCTCAAACAGCATCCGAATGTGTACTACGCGCAGGGCTATTCCGGCCATGGTCTGAACGTCACGCATTGGTGCGCAAAACTGCTCGGCGAAGCGATTCACGCCGGCCACAGCCAAGGCATGGACGTGTTCAGCGGTGTGCCGCACATGACCTTCCCCGGCGGCCCGGCGCTGCGCTCGCCGTTATTGGCTCTGGGCATGTTCTGGTATCGCCTGCGCGAACTCATCGGCTAACATCCCTCCCCTGTAGGAGCTGCCGAAGGCTGCGATCTTTTGATCTTAAAAACAGAATCAACAGATCGCAGCCTTGGGCAGCTCCTACATTTTCAATGACATATGGGTTGTTCACATTTGCTCTATCGCGAAGCACCTCTATATTAATGAGGTGCTTTTGCGTTACTGACGCTCAGTGCCCAATAAACCGAGGAGGACATGGATGAAGTCGTCAGCCGTCGACGAGCCGCGAGCACCAGGCCAGGCACCGATCAAGACCCGCCGTTTTGGCGTGTCATTGGTCTGGATTGTGCCGATTGTTGCTGTATTGGTGGGTATTTCGCTGGTCGTGCACAACATCATGCAGGAAGGCCCGACCATTACGGTCACTTTCAAGACCGGTGACGGTCTCACCGCCAACAAGACTGAAGTTCGCTACCGCAATGTGGTCATCGGCCATGTCTCGGACGTGGAATTGAGTGACGATCAGAAGAACGTCAACGCCACCATCAAACTGGCCAAACAGGCCGAAACCTTTACCCGCGAAGACTCGCAATTCTGGGTCGTGCGTCCGCGTATCGGCGCGGGCGGCGTGTCCGGCATCGACACCCTGTTGTCGGGCGATTACATCGGTGCCGACATCGGCCAGTCGAACACCCGTGCAAAGAACTTCAAAGGCCTGGAGAATCCGCCGCCGATCACCTATGGCGAGCCGGGCAAGCGCTTCAGCCTGCACACTCAAGACCTCGGTTCGCTGGACATCGGTTCACCGGTTTACTACCGCAAGATCCCGGTGGGCCAAGTGGTTGCCTATGAGCTGGACAAGGATGGCAAAGGCGTGAACATCGAAGTGTTCATCCATGCCCCCAACGATGCTTACGTGACCGAAAACACCCGTTTCTGGAACGCCAGCGGCATTGACGTCAACGTCGGCGCCAACGGTTTCGCGGTGAAAACCGAATCGCTGTCGACCCTGTTGGTCGGCGGTATCGCCTTCCGTGCCCCGGAATACAGTCCCAACGACACGGTCGCCGCTGATGACCGTAATTTCGAACTGTTCGACGATCAACAGTCCGCCCTCGCCCCGCCCAACGGCAAGGCGCAATACCTGAGTCTGCGTTTCGAACAGCCCATGCGCGGCCTCAAGGTCGATGCGCCGGTGGAGTTTTCCGGCATTGAGATCGGGAAAGTCGTGGCGATCAATCTCGACTTCGATGCGAAGAAACAAACCTTTCCGGTCAATGTCGGCATCGTCATCTACCCGCAGCGTCTTGGCCAGGCTCACGCCAAAGTGCTGAAAGCCTTCAACCACAACCCCGACGACGAAGCCGCCGGCGTGCGCCTGATCGGCACCTTCGTCGAGAATGGTTTGCGCGCGCAGGCACGCAGCGGCAACTTGCTCACCGGCCAGTTGTACATCGGTCTGGATTTCTACCCGAAAGCGCCGAAAGTACCGTTCGACGTCAATGCACGGCCGGTCAGCATACCGACCATTCCGGGCAGCCTCGAACAGTTGCAGGAAAAACTCGAAGCGATGCTCAACAAGATCAATGCACTGCCAGTGGAACGCATCGCCGGCAATCTCGATGGCAACCTGATCGAGTTGCGCAAAGGCCTGACGCAGTTCAATGCGAAGACTTTGCCGGGCGTGCAAAAAACCCTCGGCGATGTCAGCAAAACGCTGGAGTCGGCCAATTCGACGCTGGCCGAAGATTCGCCGCAACGCGAAAAACTCGGCGAAACCCTCGAAGAACTTGGACGCATGTCACGCTCGCTGCGTGAGTTGTCGGATTACCTGGGCCGTCATCCGGAATCGCTGATTCGCGGTCGCCCCGATAACGCCGCACCACTGGACCTTAAAGGCCCGCCACGCAATTGAGCACAGGAGCTGAAACCATGGCATTACCGTTGAAGATCACCGTGCTCGCTGCGTGCTTGTTGCTCGGCGCCTGTCGCAGCGACCCGATCAGCTTCCACACCCTGACGCCGGTGCAACCCGGCACCGGCCGCAGTGGCGCAGACATTGCCATCGAAGGCATTTCCGTACCGCCGCAAGTCGATCGAGCGCAAATCGTCATTCGCGAAGGCAACAGTGGTCTGGCAATTCTGGAAACCGAATGGTGGGGCGCCAGCCTCGCCGATGAATTGCGCAGCGCGCTGGTCGATCAACTGAGCAGCGCGTCCGGGCAACAGCGGTCATCGGTGCGGATTGAAGTGCAACGTTTCGATTCGATTCCGGGCCAGTACGGCTTGATCGACGTGAAATGGCGCTTGCGTCCGCTGGGGGCAACCGACAGTGGCTTGCTGACGTGCCGTTCAGTTCTGCAAACGCCATCCGGGCCGAGCATCGACGAACTGGTGGCCGCGCAGCAAAACAACGTCAAACGCCTCGCGGCGCAAATCACTCAGGCTGCCGGCAGCTCACGCGGCTGCCCACCCTCCTCCTGACCCCCGCTCGCCCTGATCAGAGGTCGAAGCGATCCACGGCGCGGCGACGTTCATTGTCGTCGCGCACGTCGTAATTGGCGGTGGTTTGAATGTTGCTGTGATGCGCCAGTTTCTGCGCGATCGACAGATCATGCTCCTCGATCACCCGCGTAATGAATGAACGTCTGAAGTCGTGAGGCATGATCTTCACCCCGACCTGCGTGCCGCGCTGACGGGCGATGTAATAGATCGCGTGTTTGGTGATGCGCTCGCGGGTGATGTGGCTGCCACGGCGGATGCGATTGAACAGAAACGCATCATCGCTCTCGCCTTCCTTGAGCTGCTCGCGACGGAATTCCAGCCAGGCATTGAGCTTGGCGAACGCCCAGGTCGGCGCGTACTTGATCAGCTGTTTATTGCCTTTGCCGGTGACGGTCAGGCTGCGCTCGCGGAAGTCGACCTGGTTTAAATCCAGATCCACGGACTCCGACTTGCGCATGCCGGTGCCGTACAACAAGGCAATCACGGCAGCATCACGCAGACCCTGCGGCCGTGGATCCGCAGCGCAGACTTCCATCAACTCGTGAATCAACGTGCGTTTGAGATTGCGGCCCTGCGATAACCGCGTGCCGGCGATGCCTTTGACCGAACGCATCTTCAATAGATGATCCTGAGTGATCAGGCTCATGCGCCACGCTTCGTTCATCACGCCGCGCACGGCATTCACATACAGCGAAGACGTGTTCGGCGCATAGTTGTCGGCGCGCAATGCGGCGACTAACGCGATGACATCCTCAGGTTGCAGCGCATGCCAAGGGATTTCCTCGATGTTCACTTCTTCGAAACCGAGGCGGTCAGCCGCATCTTGCAAAACATAACGCATGGTCAACTGGCTGGAAGGCGCCAGCCGTGCCAGATACAGCGTCAGCGGATTAGTGTTGGACGGGGTGGATTCAATACTCGACAAGTCAATCAAACGAAACGGCCTTGAATAGAAAACGGTTCAACAAAACAACTTAAAAGTGCAAAGAAACTTATATAAGGAACGACTCTTCCGTAGGACTTTTCTATTAAAAGTGCCGATGAATGGAAGAAGTCTGAACGGCGGCTGTACGGCTCAAAGATAGACGATTTGCCGACCGCTTTTTGATGTTCCTTTCACAAAAACCGGCATAACCTTAATTACAACAGGTTGCCCCGAAAGGCCTACAACCTGCCGTCCGTGGGCATAAAAGTCAATCAGGCATTCCCCGGGCGGTCTTCCAAACCATTGAAATTCCGTGTTTTTCAGACAATTGGCTGAAGGATGGCTGTCGCCTCGAGGTTCTTATGAGTCAAGCGTTTCTGCCGTTTTCGCGTCCGAGTATCGGTGAAGAAGAAATAGCCGCCGTCGAACAAGTATTACGTTCGGGCTGGATAACCACCGGGCCTAAAAACCAGGCTTTGGAAGAACAGTTCGCAGACTATGTCGGTTGCCGTCACGCCGTTGCACTTTCCTCGGCCACAGGTGGTATGCACATCGCTTTACTCGCGTTAGGCATCGGCCCCGGTGATGAGGTGATTACGCCTTCGCAAACCTGGGTGTCGACCGCCAACATGATCTCGTTGCTTGGCGCCAAACCGGTATTTGTCGACGTCGACCGCGACACGCTGATGACCGACGCAGCACGTATCGAAGCGGCGATCACCCCACGCACCAAAGCGATCATCCCGGTGCATTACGCCGGCGCGGCATTTGACCTCGATCCGCTTTACGCCCTGGCCGAGAAGCATGGCATCGCGATCATCGAAGACGCCGCCCACGCCGCCGGCACTCGCTACAAAGGTCGTCATGTCGGCTCGCACGGCACAGCGATTTTCTCCTTTCACGCGATCAAGAACATGACCTGTGCCGAAGGCGCGATGTTCGTCACCGACGACGAAGCGTTGGCCAGCCGCGTGCGCATGCTCAAATTCCACGGTCTGGGCGTTGACGCCTACGATCGCCTGACCGGTGGCCGCAAGCCGCAGGCACAAGTGATGGAGCCGGGTTTCAAATACAACCTCGCCGACATCAACGCCGCGATTGCGCTGGTACAGCTGCAACGGCTGGACGACATCAATGCGCGCCGCACTGAACTCGCCGCCGCTTACCAGCAAAAACTCGAAGGCCTGCCGGTGCAGCCACTGGCCCTGCCCGTTTACGCGCAACAGCACGCCTGGCACCTGTTCATCCTGCGCATCGACAGCGAGCGCTGCGGCATGGATCGCGAAGCCTTTATGAAGGGCTTGCAGGATCAGGGCATCGGCACCGGCATCCATTTTATCGCCACCCACCTGCACACCTGGTATCGCCAGCGTGACCCTGATTTGTACCTGCCCAACACCGAGTGGAACTCGGCACGGCTGTGCTCGATTCCGCTGTTCCCCGACATGAGCGATCAAGACCTTGATCGCGTGGTTGGGGCCATCGCCACCCTCATGGATAAACGCCTGTGAAACCCTATCCGATTCGCTGCGTGTCGATCGTCATCCCGGTCTACAACGAACAGGACAGCCTCCCGGAACTGCTGCGCCGCACCGAAGCGGCGTGCCGGATGCTGCGTCACGACTACGAAATCGTTCTCGTCGATGACGGTAGCCGAGACGAATCCGCCAACATTCTTGAAGAAGCCGCCACCCGCGAAGACAGCCCGTTCGTGGCGGTCATTCTCAACCGCAACTACGGCCAGCACGCGGCAATCATGGCTGGCTTCGAACAATGCAAAGGTGATGTGGTGATCACCCTCGACGCCGACTTGCAGAACCCGCCGGAAGAAATCCCGCGTCTGGTCGCCGAGGCGGAAAAAGGTTACGACGTGGTCGGCACCGTGCGCGGTAATCGTCAGGATTCGGCACTGCGCCGCTACCCTTCGAAGCTGATCAACCTCGCCGTGCAACGCTCCACCGGCGTCGCCATGAGCGACTACGGCTGCATGCTCCGCGCTTACCGCCGCACGATCATCGACGCGATGCTCGCCTGCCGTGAGCGCAGCACGTTCATCCCGATTCTGGCCAATAGCTTCGCCCGCCACACCACCGAAATCGTCGTCGCCCACGCCGAGCGCGAACACGGTGATTCAAAATACAGCCCGATGCGTTTGATCAATCTGATGTTCGACTTGATCACCTGCATGACCACCACGCCGCTGCGCCTGTTGAGTATTGTCGGTTTCGCCATGGCCGGTCTCGGCGTGGCGTTCGCAGCGGCATTGATCGTGTTGCGTCTGGTGTTCGGAGCCGGATGGGCCGGGGACGGCATGTTCGTGCTGTTCGCGGTGCTGTTCGTGTTCACCGGTGGCCAGTTCATCGGCATGGGCCTGCTCGGCGAATACTTGGGGCGCATGTACAGCGACGTGCGCGCCCGCCCGCGTTTCTTCATTGAAAAAGTGTTGCGCAGCCACCCTTCCCACCCGGCGCCTGCGATCACGGTTGATGGTCTTTCTTCTACTTCTACTACCGGTCAGGTTCTCTCATGAGCGCAAAAACTGTTGTCTTCGCTTACCACGATATCGGCTGCGCCGGCATTCAAGCCCTGCTCGACAGCGGCTACGACATTGCCGCCGTGTTCACTCACGCCGACGACCCGAAAGAAAACGCTTTCTACGCCTCGGTCGCGCAACTGTGCGCCAGCAAAGGCATCCCGGTGCATGCGCCGGAAGACGTTAACCACCCGCTGTGGATCGAGCGAATTGCCAAGCTCAACCCTGAGTACATTTTCTCCTTCTACTACCGCAACCTGCTGAGCGAGCAACTGCTGGCCACCGCGAAAAAAGGTGCGTTCAACCTGCACGGTTCGTTGCTGCCAAGCTACCGTGGCCGCGCTCCGGCGAACTGGGTGCTGGTCAATGGTGAAAGCGAAACCGGCGTCACCCTGCACCGCATGGTCAAACGTGCCGATGCCGGCGCCATCGTCGCGCAACAACGTGTGGCCATCGAGCGCAGCGACACCGCGCTGAGCCTGCACGGCAAACTGCGTATCGCCGCGACCGATCTGTTGCGTGACACCCTGCCAGCGATGCTGCAAGGCAAGACCAGCGAAACCGCGCAGGACGAATCGCAAGCCACGGTATTCGGTCGTCGCACGGCGGCGGACGGCAAACTGCTCTGGGCCAAACCTGCTGAGCAACTGTTCAATCTGGTGCGCGCCGTCACTCAGCCATACCCGGGCGCCTTCTGTGCCGTGGGCGAGCACAAGTTGATCGTGTGGAGTGCCGAAGTCGTCAAAGGCAACGACGGTCAGGCGCCGGGCCGGGTGATCAGTGTCGATCCGCTGCGCATTGCTTGCGGTGAAGACTCGCTGGTGATTCTCTCCGGCCAGCGCAACGACAACGGCCTGTTCCTCAGCGGCCCGCAACTGGCCAGTGAGTTGGGTCTGGTCGATGGTTCGCTGCTGCGCGGCGCTGAATCCGGTCGTGCGCCACGTCGCACGCGCGTGCTGATCCTTGGCGTCAACGGCTTTATCGGCAATCACTTGTCCGAGCGCCTGCTGCGTGATGATCGCTACGAAGTCTATGGTCTGGACATTGGCTCCGACGCCATCGACCGTCTGCGCAGCCACCCGCATTTCCATTACGTGGAAGGCGACATCAGCATTCACTCCGAGTGGATCGAGTACCACATCAAGAAGTGCGACGTGGTGCTGCCGCTGGTGGCCATTGCCACGCCGATCGAATACACCCGCAACCCGCTGCGCGTGTTCGAGCTCGACTTCGAAGAAAACCTGAAACTGGTGCGTTACTGCGTCAAGTACAACAAACGTGTGATTTTCCCGTCGACCTCGGAAGTCTATGGCATGTGCCAGGACAAGCATTTCGACGAAGACACCTCGAACCTGGTGGTCGGCCCGATCAACAAGCAGCGCTGGATCTACTCCGTGTCAAAGCAACTGCTGGATCGGGTGATCTGGGCGTACGGCGCCAAGGGTTTGAATTTCACCCTGTTCCGTCCTTTCAACTGGATGGGCCCGCGCCTTGATCGGCTGGATTCGGCGCGTATCGGCAGTTCCCGCGCCATCACCCAACTGATCCTCAACCTGGTCGAAGGCACGCCGATTCGTCTGTTCGACGGTGGCGAGCAAAAACGCTGCTTCACCGACATCGCTGACGGCGTCGAAGCACTGGCGCGGATCATCGATAACGACAACGACGTCTGCAACGGCCAGATCATCAACATCGGCAACCCGGACAACGAAGCGAGTATTCGCCAGTTGGGTGAAGAGTTGTTGCGCCAGTTTGAAGCGCATCCGCTGCGTTCCAACTTCCCGCCGTTCGCCGGTTTCCGCGACGTCGAGAGCAAGGCGTTCTACGGCGCCGGTTATCAGGACGTCGAACACCGCAAGCCAAGCATCGCCAACGCCAAGCGCCTGCTCGACTGGACGCCGACCGTGGAAATGCGCGAGACCATTGGTAATACGCTGGATTTCTTCTTGCGTGAAGCCATGCTCGAAATCGCGGACAAGCATTGATGCAGGCCGGTCTACGCATCGACGTCGACACCTTTCGCGGTACCCGTGAAGGAGTGCCGCGCTTGCTGGAAATGCTCGAAGAGGCGCAGATCAAGGCGACGTTTTTCTTCAGTGTCGGCCCGGACAACATGGGCCGGCATCTGTGGCGCCTGATCCGCCCGCAGTTCCTCTGGAAAATGCTCCGTTCCAATGCCGCCGGCCTGTATGGCTGGGACATTCTGCTGGCCGGCACTGCGTGGCCGGGCAAACCGATTGGCCGCGAACTCGGGCACCTGATGCGTCAGGCCCGCGACGCCGGGCATGAAGTTGGTCTGCATGCGTGGGATCACCACGGTTGGCAAGCGAATGCCGGGCGCTGGAGCGAGGCGCAACTGGTCGAGCAAATTCGTCAGGGCGTCGACACCTTGAGCGACATTCTTGGCGAGAAAGTCACCTGTTCGGCCGCCGCCGGTTGGCGCGCCGACGAGCGCGTGATCGAAGCCAAGCAAGCCTTCGGCTTTCGCTACAACAGCGATTGTCGGGGTTCGCAGCTGTTCCGTCCGTTGTTGGCGGATGGCACGCCCGGCACGCCGCAGATACCGGTGGATCTGCCGACCTTTGATGAGGTGGTCGGTTCTGCTGTCGCCGCGCAGGATTTCAACGCGTTCATCCTTGAGCGGTTTCGCCCGGAAAAGCTCAACGTCTACACCATTCATGCCGAAGTGGAAGGGATTCTGATGGCTGAGGATTTTCGTCACTTGCTGGCCGATGCGCGCCAGCGAGGTATCGACTTCAAACCGCTGGGCGACTTGCTGCCCGAGTTCTTCAACACTTTGCCCGTGGGTCGCGTACAGCGCGGCACTCTCGATGGCCGTGAAGGCTGGCTGGGAGTGCAAGGCGCATGACTAAACGCTGGGCATTGCCGCTGCTGTTGTTGGGAATCTGCTTGCTGGCGTATCTGCTGCCATTGGGCTCGCACGGTTTGTGGATTCCTGATGAGACACGCTACGCGCAAATCAGTCAGGACATGCTGCTGAGCGGCAACTGGGTGTCGCCGCATTTTATGAGCCTGCGATATTTCGAGAAGCCGATTGCCGGCTACTGGATGATCGCGCTCGCACAGAATGTGTTCGGACAGAACCTGTTCGGCGTGCGCTTCGTTTCGGCGCTGAGCACCGGGTTGAGCGTGTTGCTCTGTTATCTGATCGCTCGGCGTTTGTGGAATGAACCACGCAAAAGCTTCGCATGCGCCCTGCTCTACATGAGTTTCACCATCGTTGCCGGCCAGGCGGGATACGCCAACCTCGATCCGCAGTTCACCTTTTGGGTCAACCTGAGTCTGGTGGCGCTGTGGTTCGCTGTCGACAGCAAAACCAGCGGCAAACGCATGCTGGCCTGGGCAGTGCTGGGGCTGGCGTGCGGCATGGGTTTTATGACCAAGGGATTTCTCGCGTGGTTGTTGCCGGTGTTGATCGCCCTGCCGTGGATGCTCTGGCAAAAGCGCTGGCGGGAACTGCTGACATACGGCCCGGTGGCGATTGCCATCGCGATCCTCATCAGTTTGCCGTGGGTGCTCTCGGTGCATGCGCAAGAGCCCGACTTCTGGCGGTTCTTCTTCTGGCATGAACACATCCGCCGTTTTGCCAGTGACGACGCCCAGCACGATGCGCCGTGGTGGTTTTACCTGCCGCTGCTGTTGGCGTTCAGTCTGCCGTGGGCGGGTTTGATCCCGACAGCGTTCAAGCAGGCATGGTGCGCGCGCGCCCAGCCCCACGTGGTGTATCTGCTGCTGTGGCTGCTGATGCCGCTGCTGTTTTTCAGCCTGAGCAACGGCAAGTTGCCGACCTACATTCTTCCGTGCCTGCTGCCTATGGCGTTGCTGCTGGGCAATGCGTTGGCCGACCGTTTGCGGCTGGAACAGGGTCGAGCGCTGGGCTTGAACGGCCTGCTCAATCTGCTATTGGGCATCGTCACGCTGATTGCGCTGGTGTACCTGCAACTGAACCGGCCGCTGTACGACCACGAACTGCACAGTCTGGTGCTGGTGTTTATCGGGCTGATCGGCTGGATCATCGCCAACCTGCTGCAAGCCTTTCTGCCGCTGCAATGCTGGGCCGCGCCGGCGTTTGGCAGCCTGTTGCTGATCGCGGTACTGCCGGCGGCGCTGCCGAAATCGGTGGTCGCCAACAAGATGCCTGATCAATTCATCAAACATCACGTCGCTGAACTGGCTCAGACCGATCATCTGCTGAGCAATGATCTGGGTGCCGCCGCTGCACTGGCCTGGCGTTTGAAAACCCCGCAAGTCGCGTTGTACAACACGATAGGCGAATTGAAATATGGCCTTGCCTATCCTGACGGCATTCAACAACGGGTCGATCCCGATCAAGTGCAACAGTGGATGCGCGAGGCGCGCCGCAGCGGTTCGGTCGGCGTGGTGATGCGCGTCAAGGGGCAGGACGAACTGGACGAAATCGACAGATTGCCAAAGGACGGCGTCCGCTACGAACAGGGCAACCTGGTGATCATGATTCTGCCCAGGGAGGCGTCATGAGCCTGTTGCTGCTGTTGGCCGCGTGCCTGCTGACCTGTCTGGGACAGGTCGCGCAAAAGTACGCCGTGGAGAGTTGGCGCGGCGTCGACGCTTCGTTGACCGCCAAACTGCGCTCGCCGTGGTTATGGCTGGCCCTGCTCGCCCTCGGCTCGGGCCTGTTGGTCTGGCTGCTGGTGTTGCAGCGCATTGAAGTCGGCATCGCTTATCCGATGCTCAGCCTCAACTTCGTCCTGATCACTTTGATTGCGCGCTTCGTCTTCCGTGAACCGATCGACCGCCAGCATTGGTTGGGCGTGGCGTTGGTGATCGGCGGCGTGGTGTTGTTGGGGCGACAATCATGAACGCGCGGCGCGGAATCACCTTCGCCCTCGGCAGCGTTTTGCTGGTCAGCGCCGCGCAACTGGCAATGCGCTGGAGCATGACGCGCCTGCCCGCACCGGAACAATGGCTGGCATTCGACAGCCTCGACCTGCGTGCCTTGGCCGTAGTTGTCGCAGCGATCTTTGCCTACGCCTTATCAATGTTGTGCTGGCTACTCGCCTTGCGCGACTTGCCGCTGGGCCGCGCCTATTCGCTGCTGAGCATCAGCTACGCGCTGGTGTACCTGCTGGCGGCCAGTCTGCCGCTGTTCAACGAATCCTTCAGTTTCACTAAATCGCTGGGCGTGGCGTTGGTCATGCTCGGGGTCATCACCATCAACACGCGTCCGGCTCGTGCGCCTGCACTCAGGAGTGCTCCATGAAAATCACAGTATTTGGCAGCGGTTACGTCGGTCTGGTGCAAGCGGCGGTATTGGCCGAGGTTGGCCATGATGTCGTGTGCATGGACGTCGACCAGAAGAAGGTCGACCTGTTGCGTCAGGGCCACGTGAGTATTTTCGAACCGGGGCTGGCCAGCCTGGTGCGCGAAGGCCTCGATTCCAAACGCCTGCTATTTACCACCGATGAAAAACTCGCGGTGCAGCATGGTCGAGTAGCGTTTATTGCCGTGGGCACGCCGTCACGCGAGGACGGTTCGGCGGATCTGCGTTACGTGCTCTCGGTGGGCGATGCGATTGCCCGGCACCGTGAGCAGCCGCTGATTCTGGTGGAGAAATCCACAGTACCGGTGGGCACCGGCGATACCTTGCGCGCGCACATCGAAAAAGCGCTGATCAAGGTCGGTCGGCTGCTGCAGTTCGATATCGTTTCCAACCCTGAGTTTTTGAAGGAAGGCTCAGCGGTCGCTGACTGCCGCCGCCCGGATCGCATTGTCATCGGCTGTGAAGGTGATGACGTGCGCGACGTGATGCGCGATCTATACGCGCCGTTCAACCGCAACCATGACCGCATCATGTTCATGGATCTGCGCAGCGCCGAGCTGACCAAATACGCCGCCAACTGCATGCTGGCGACCAAGATCAGCTTCATCAACCAGATCGCTGAACTCGCCGAACACTTGGGCGCCGACATTGAGTCGGTGCGTCAAGGCATCGGCGCCGACACGCGCATCGGTTATCACTTCATCTATCCGGGTTGCGGTTATGGCGGTTCGTGCTTCCCGAAAGACATGCGCGCGCTGATCCACAGCGCCGAAGAAGCGCATTGCTCCAGCGATTTGCTGCAAGCGGTCGAGGCGATCAATCAGCGGCAGAAACACAAGTTGTTCGAGCGCATCAACGCGTTCTATCAAGGCGAACTTCGCGGCAAGACTTTCGCCCTGTGGGGTCTGGCGTTCAAACCGAACACCGACGACATGCGCGATGCGCCGAGCCGTGTGTTGCTGGAGGAATTGTGGGCCGCCGGCGCCAGCGTGCGCGCGTTCGATCCGGAAGCCATGCAGGAAACCCAGAACCTTTATCCGGACGAATCGAAACTGATGCTGATGGGCACCCCGGAATCGGTATTGCCCGGCGCCGATGCACTGATCATCTGCACCGAATGGCAGCAGTTCAAGGCACCGGATTTCGACCTGATCAAACAGCGTCTGAACAATCCGGTGATCTTCGACGGTCGAAACCTGTACGACGCCGAGCGTCTGGAGCGCAACGGCATCCAGTACTTCCCGATGGGCCGTGGCGAATCGCGGAAATTACCGATCCCGTTTTCAGCGGTAGCTTTCACCAACCCGATGAGATCCTGCAATACATGAAACCCTTGTAGGCGCTGCCGCAGGCTTCGATGTTTTGGCTTTTTTACAATCCAGATCAAAAGATCGCAGCCTGCGGCAGCTCCTACATGTCCCAACGCTTGCTGTGCGTCGTGCCCAATTCGCTGACGCGGCCGTTCGCCCGCTGCGCCATGCGCCTGGGACTCACCTGAGATCAACGCAAGCCCCTGTGGGAGCGGGCTTGCTCGCGAAGCTTTTGACAATTTCGCGCCCGATGAAGCCTTAGCCCGCATTCACCACCTGAAAGGTGAATTCATTCATCCACGGCCCAACGATGGACGGCAACATTTGCCTTCCGCCCATTCGAATGTTCCCGAGTGGCAGAGGTTTAGTGACACACTCCCAGTACCCGTCCTCCGTGACATTTGCACTTGCCAACGGATTATTGGTATCTCCGGACTTGTATAAAAAGACAGTTGCGCCAGGATGACCACGCCCTTTCAACAGCGCAACCGGCGCAATTTGCTCACCCTTTGAATGACTCTCGAGAATGGGTGCAGGTAGAGCATTTTCCACGTTAACGGTGACTCCTGGAGAGGATAAAGAATTCTTATCATCCAGCGTTTGCTGGACTGTAATAGTGAAATTCTTGAGCGCCGCGGCATGACTCAGGCACATACGCCACTGGCCATAAGCATCGACGGAACCTTCACCGTAAAGAATGGCACCATTATAAAAATCGCGCGCTCGAACAACGGCCCCAGGCATCCCCTTTCCGCTCATCCAGAACCGAGTGTCCACGGTAGCTCCCGCTGTCGGGCTTTCGATAGTGGGCGCGGGGAATCCGGCGCTGACTTGAACAACTTCAAACGTCGAATTTGGCTTCAACTCTGCAGACCAAATCTCGTGACTGGCCTGAATGACGGTGAGTGACTGCGAACCCTCGGCAAAAACGGGTAAGCGCAAAGCCCAACGTCCCTGTGCGTCTACCCACGCGTGAGCGAGGTCTTTACCGTTCTGACGGACATAGACCTTGGCCCCCGCAACGCCTGTCCCCGCTAGCAGCGGCTTGAGCCCGACCTCTTCACCTGGAAATGGCCGGTCGACAGTCGGTGCGCTGAAACCGGTCAGCGGATACTCGATCATGAATCGCTCGCTACGCACCCACGGCGACTTTTTCTCGCCCAAGGTTTGCTGCACGATGACCCAGTTGGGCCCAGGATTAAGATCCGTGTTGCCCTCAACTGACCAATCGCCAGACTGATCGACGGTTGTAATCGGTGCATGATTGATTGCGGGATTGAATAGATCGGCCACCTGAATCGTCGCGCCGGGGAGCCCTTGGCCGCTGAATAGTACTCTTGGAACGAGGACGTCACCGTCTGCAGGGTGAACGATCAGTGGATTAGCCAGATCCTGAAGAATGATCGTGGCCGCCTCACTGATGTCACCGCCATGGTTATCTCTGTTGCTCCATGCTTCAAGGCTGTAAGGACTTGCTCCATTGAGCGTACGGGTCAACGTGCCTGACCAGTGGCCGTCGGCATTCACAACAAAATCGCCGATGACTTCGGTATAGCCTTTGCGGCGAACTTTAACGTTGTCACCGGGAAAGCTGTGACCGGAGAGCACCACCGCCACAGGATTGACTGATTCCCCCGCGTTTGGGCTTTCGATCAGTGGTGCGTTGGTAATCGTGCGAAACGTGCGCGTAACACTGGCTCGCGTTCCGCCGGCATAAGCCTGCTTGATCCGCAGGTTTTTCGAGCCTACCTGCGCAAAAAACACGTTAGCCTTCCAGTTGCCTTTGACGTCGACAACAACGCCGCCGGGCGGTAGATACTCCGTCTCTGTCTCATTTGGCAGGCCTGGATTTTCGACGAGATATAAGGTGACCTTGGCACCGGGCAGTGCTTTGCCTGCAAACTCGCTGCGTCGTCCGTAATCACCGTTATCGGCAGGGACACTGATCGATGGGACTGGCACCATCACGTTGAACAGTACGGCGACACTGCGCTCGGAGGCCTGTGTTTCGAAGGTCTGCAGGGCATAAATATCGTGCTCGCCCAAGGTCAGGTCTTTGCTCAGACTGACTGTCCATACACCCGATGCGGGCACGATAGTTTGGCCCAGCGCCGGGCCTTCCACCTTGTTGTCGAACACCGCGACGGTGGCGCCTTCGTATCCGTTTGTCCCTTTGATTTCGGGTCGAAAGTCTGTTTCCTGTTGCTTGCCCGGGAAGGTGATCACCGGTTTAGGCGTTTCGACTGTGAACGTTTCTGGACCGGCCGCCACCGAGTCCTGCCCGCCAAACGTCTGGATGACAGAGAACGAGTGTTTGCCGGGCTTGAATTTGATATCGCGACGAAACTCCCAATTGCCGTCAGCAGAAGAAACGGGGTGCGTCGTCTCGCCAGTGTAGGTCAAGGACAGACTCGCTCCAGGCCAGCAGGTGCCTTTGATCCTCGGGGACAAATCTTCTAGCACGACACTGCTGATCGTGGGTGCCAATGGATTGATAATCAGAGGCGCTGGCGCCGTAACCGGTAGTGAGTAAACACCGTTCATCAACTGCCGTACCGACACGGTATAGCTGCCCGGTGCAACCGCAGTAGCGGTTGTCGCCGTCCAGTCGCCGGTGGCTGTAACGGTTGCTGGTGACAAAGTTACAGTCGTTGTGCCGATGAACTCGACCACCACGGTTGCAGCCGCCAGCCCCTGCCAGACACTGCCCCGTCCGGTTACGGTGGGAATTTGCCCGATCAAGGTTGGCGTGTTGACGGTCGGAACAGGCGTCGGCACGTCGAAGACAGGCGCATCGGGATGATAGATCGAAAAAAGCCACTCGCTACCATTGGCAATTTTCTGCCTCGCCCCCCAACCGGAGCCGATCGTACCAGGTACGATGGTAATGGGGGTCGTTTCGAAGTAGCCCTGCGAGTTCACCAACGCGGTAGCATTTGGAGTCCCGCTACTGGGATGAATATCGACAGTCGCACCGGGAAAGCCCGTGCCTTTAAATATTGTTGTCGTGCCGGAATGGATGATTTGAGTGATAACCGGAGGCGCGGGTCTTACAGTCAGGGCGACAGGCGCGCTGCGGGTTGACGCATTACTATAGAAACGCAACAGCGCCGTCACGCCGGCAACGCCAGGCACCAGTGCAGTAGTGATCGTGGCGCTCCAGGCACCATTGGCCGCCGTGACACCTTGACCAATTTTTTCATCGCTCAAATCACGGTAAATATCAATTTGTATGCCTGGTACACCCGTGGAATGTGTTCCTGTCAGGGTTGGCAACACATCCACCAAGCCCGGATTCGCAACGACGGGCGCTGACAAGATTGAAAATTGATGACTATCGGCCCAGACCGACACGACACTTTGCAGAGTCTGATTACACGTCAAGTTGATCGGACGTTCAGGCAGTGCGGTTGTAATCGTCACACTCCAAGAGCCATTCGCCGCAACTACCCCCTCACCAAAAACGTGATTGCCCACACCGCCCTCGACAATTTGTATTTTTGCACCAGGGCAACCGGTGCCGGTGATAGTCGGTTTAGGCGTTAAAACAATACCATCCTGAGGGCGTGTAATTATTGGCTTGCCAACTAGATAGACTGTGTGCACCGCTGAGTGCGGGGTGTAGAACGTGCCTGAATACTGCTGAGTGACAAACTGCAGTTTCATGTTGGTTCTGTTGTTTACAAAAGTTGACCAGTCACCGTTACTACTGACATTGATACCCAGCGCTACCACATCGTGCTCTGTGATATGGAGGTTGACTTTTGCATTAGGACTCGCCCTGCCAATAATGGTAAAGCCTGATGAAGACTGGATAGCTGTGTTATTCGCAGGTGTCGTTATTGTGGGAGTCCAACTTACCGTAAAATTAATATCGTTCGACCGACTTTCCACCTGCCAATTCGGCCCACTCCCCGCCAGGTAAGCAGTGTACACGCCAACCGTCAGTGATAATGGAATGCGCCAGGTATTATTATTAACCGACACCCAGCCAGTCAGATCAGCATTATCTAAAGACCGCCGAAGTTGAACCCTAACTGACCCTTGGGATGAATCTCCCGTACCGGAAAATTCAAAATCTTTACTCGAAATGGTAGACGGGGGTACCGTTATCGTCGGCGATTCTGCAATGTAATAATAGCCAGAAGACATCCACTCGCTCCAGCCATTACTTTGGTGTTTCTGTCTGTAATGGAAGTCATTTCGACCGCGATTAAGTTTCGCCGGCGGAACAAATTCAATAGGATCAAGAGGCCGATCAGAGGAATTGTATGTCAGTTCCGTATGAGTACTCCCATCAGGGGAACGAAACCGAATCTGATACTCAACCCAAACACCTCCAAACTTTTGTGACTTAAATTTTTGCCCTCTAGGAATGACCCCACCCTCTTTGGGTATTACGTAAGATGTTACATAAAGAACGCCTTCCTCCCCTTCATTCTCTCCTGAATTACCTGAGGCGAAAGATGGGATAATTGGAAATTCTTCGTTGCTCATTTTATGCCTCTTGGCGCGGTGGTTTGGGCACTGTGATTCAAACGCCAAAGTCAGGCCGCTGCCTACCTGTAAAATCTGACAGTCCCGACAAGCGGTCATAGCCTCCGTATATCTCCTACTAGTTACTAATGAACATCTCACCTTGACCACTGGCACCCGTCCAGAGAGGATGGCCCACGCCCGTCAAAACCTCGAAATATGGACATTCCCTCCGCTGTGGCCAACTACTCCCCCCTCATCCGCCGGCTAATGGTCGCGTCCCTGACCGTCGTCATCAGCCGTGCCCTGATCAGCCCGCTGCTCACGCTTTTCCTCAGCAACAAACTCGGCCTCAATCCGCAAGACGTCGGCCTACTCTTGGGCATCGCAGTCTTTAGCGCGACGCTGTTGTCGCTGTACGGCGGCTACGTCATCGACCGCCTCGACAAGCGTCAGCTGCTGATCCTGACCATGCTCTCCAGCGGCATCGGTCTGATGCTTTTGACCTTCGCGCAGAACCTGTATCTGGTCACTTTGGTGCTGATCATCAGCGAAACCGCGTCAGCCCTGTTCCTGATCTGCTCGAAGGCAATCCTCAGTGAAAACCTGCCGGTGGGCCAACGGGTCAAGGCGTTTTCGCTGAACTACACGCTGACTAATATCGGCTACGCGGTTGGCCCGATGATTGGCGTGGTGATTGCCGGCGTTCAGCCGTCGGCGCCGTTTATCGTTGCCGGGGCGATTGCCATTGGCAGTATTTTTCTGCTGCTGGGCGCCACGAAAGAGGCAAGCTCGGACTCTCCGAGCAGCCCCCCGCAAAGTTTTCTTAACACCCTGATGATCCTGAAAAACGACCGGACGATGATCCTCTTCACCCTTGGCTGCCTGCTCAGCACATTGGTGCACGGGCGCTTCACCCTGTACCTGTCGCAATACCTGTTGTTCACGCACACCCAACAGCAGACGCTCGATACGATGGCCGCCCTGCTCGCCTGCAATGCGATCACGGTGATTTTGCTGCAGTACCAGATCGGCCGATTCCTCAAGCGCGAGCACCTGCGTCACTGGATAGCCGGCGGCACGGCGTTGTTCATCGTCGGGTTGATCGGTTTCAGCCTCGCCGACAGCCTGGTGGGCTGGTGCATAGCGATGTTCATCTTCACTTTGGGCGAGATGATTATTTACCCGGCGGATTTCCTCTTCGTTGACACCCTCGCCCCGGAAGCACTGCGCGGCAGCTACTACGGCGCGCAGAATCTGGCGGCACTCGGTGGCGCGGCGAGTCCAGTGATGTGCGGGTTTCTGCTGATGCACACGCCAGCGCCGAGCATGTTCTACGCATTGAGCGCATTGGCGGCGGTGGGTGGTTATTTGTGTGTAATCAGCGGACGTCGTGTCGCTTCAGTTCAAAAGTAATGCACTGAAACTGCATTTATATGAATTTGTCAGCATCGAAATAGATCGGCACACTGTGCGCGTTCCTCCCCCAATGTTGGAACACTTCGAGGGCTTTCCGGATTGCCGGACGAGTCCTTTTTTTTGTCCGGAATTTGTAGAAGGATCGGTTTTACATGCTCGCTCGCTGGTTGCCCGCCGCCATCAATACCCGCCCCACCGAATGGAGCCGCGCCGCGATCGGCATGGCGCTCGGCACGCTGTTCAGTGTGTGGTTGTGCGCGCAGGTGTTTGGTCATGAAGTCGCGTACCACTTGATCGGGCCGCTGGGTGCTTCGGCGGTGTTGCTGTTTGCCGTTTCTTCCGGCGCCCTCGCCCAGCCGTGGTCGATTCTCGGCGGTTACTTGTGTGCCGGTGTCGTCGCTTTGCTGGTGGCTCATGTACTCGGGCGAACCCTCGGCAGTGCGTGTCTGGCGGCGGGCATGGCGCTGATTCTGATGTGCTGGCTGCGTTGCCTGCATCCGCCAGCGGGTGCGTTGGCATTGACGTTGGTGCTGGCCGATCCCGCAACGATCGCCATGGACTGGAAAGCCATGGAGCCGGTGATGCTCGGCGCCGCATGCATGCTGCTGAGCGCGCTGGCGTACAACAATCTGACGCGGATTCGTTATCCGAAACGCCCCGCAGAACCTGCGCCAATGGTTGCCCCCGTCGACACCCAGGCAATCACCGCCGAAGACTTGAAGCTGGCGCTGGCCGACATGGAAGCCTTCATCGACATCACCCCCGAAGACCTCGAACAACTGATCCACGCCAGCGAACTGCACGCCAAACGCCGCAGCATCACCGCAACCTTCACCTGACCTTTGTAGGAGCTGCCGAAGGCTGCGATCTTTTGACTTTGTTTTTCAAGATCAAAAGATCGCAGCCTTCGGCAGCTCCTACACAAGTAATCGCGTTAAGGCAAAAACGCAGACAGCCCCTGCACATATCCCCGTTGTACATGGCAAATTTGCACTGTTACGATCCGGTAACGCTCGCGCGCGAGCTTCTCGAATAAAGACAATAAAAGCAGGGAGTTACTGATGACAGCTCAGGCTTCATCCCCGCGGACTCAGTCCATGGATGCCACGCAAAACGAAGTGCTGGCCGAGGTTCGCAACCACATCGGGCACCTGACCCTCAACCGCCCCGCCGGCCTCAACGCCATCACCCTCGACATGGTTCGCCTGTTGCAACAGCAGCTCGACGCTTGGGCGACCGATGCCGACGTCCACGCCGTTGTGTTGCGCGGTGCCGGCGAAAAAGCCTTCTGCGCCGGCGGCGACATTCGTTCCCTGTACGACAGTTTCAAAAGCGGCGACACGCTGCACGAAGATTTCTTCGTCGAGGAATACGCCCTCGACCTGACGATTCATCACTACCGCAAACCGGTGCTGGCCTTGATGGACGGTTTTGTCCTCGGCGGCGGCATGGGCCTGGTGCAAGGCGCGGATCTGCGCGTGGTCACCGAGAAGAGCCGTCTGGCGATGCCGGAAGTGGCCATCGGTTATTTCCCGGACGTGGGCGGCAGCTATTTCCTGCCTCGGATTCCCGGTGAACTGGGGATTTATCTGGGCGTCAGCGGCGTGCAGATTCGCGCCGCCGATGCGCTGTATTGCGGCTTGGCTGACTGGTATCTGGACAGCAGCAAACTCGCACTCATCGACGAAAAACTCGACGCGATGGAATGGCAGGACACGCCGCTCAAATCGCTGCAAAACCTACTGGCCAAACACGGCGTGCAAACCCTGCCCGACGCACCGCTCGAAACACTTCGCCCAGCGATCGATCACTTCTTTGCCCTGCCCGACGTACCGAGCATGGTCGAGCAATTGCGCGCGGTGACCGTTGCCGACAGCCATGAATGGGCAACCACCACGGCTGATCTGCTGGAAACCCGCTCGCCGCTGGCCATGGCCGTCACCCTGGAAATGCTCCGTCGTGGTCGCCACCTCAGCCTGGAAAATTGCTTCGCCCTAGAGCTGCATCTCGATCGCCAATGGTTCGCTCGCGGCGACCTGATTGAAGGCGTACGCGCCCTGCTGATCGACAAAGACAAGTCACCACGCTGGAACCCGCCGACTCTCGCCGCGCTGGACGCTGCGCACGTCGCGAGTTTCTTTCACGGTTTTGATGAGAGCGGGAGCTGAGCCATGCACGATCTCGAACTGACTGAAGAACAAGTGATGATCCGAGACATGGCCCGCGATTTTGCCCGTGGCGAAATCGCGCCGCACGCACAAGCGTGGGAAAAGGCAGGCTGGATCGACGATGCGCTCGTGGCGAAGATGGGCGAGCTCGGTTTGCTCGGCATGGTGGTTCCCGAAGAATGGGGCGGCACCTACGTCGACTACGTCGCTTATGCGTTGGCGGTGGAAGAGATTTCCGCTGGTGACGGCGCGACCGGCGCATTCATGAGCATTCACAACTCGGTCGGCTGCGGCCCGGTGCTCAATTACGGCAGCGAAGCACAAAAGCAAACCTGGCTGGCGGATCTGGCCAGTGGCAAAACCATCGGCTGCTTCTGCCTGACCGAACCGCAGGCCGGCTCCGAAGCGCACAACCTGCGCACCCGCGCCGAACTGCGCGACGGCCAGTGGGTGATCAACGGTTCCAAGCAATTCGTCAGCAACGGCAAACGGGCGAAACTGGCGATTGTGTTTGCCGTGACGGATCCGGAGCTGGGCAAGAAAGGCATCTCGGCGTTTCTGGTGCCGACCGATACCGCTGGTTTTATCGTGGATCGCACGGAACACAAGATGGGCATTCGTGCGTCGGATACCTGCGCGGTGACGCTGAACAATTGCAGCATTCCCGAGGCCAATCTGCTCGGTGAGCGTGGCAAAGGTCTGGCGATTGCCCTGTCCAACCTTGAGGGTGGACGTATCGGCATCGCGGCTCAGGCATTGGGCATTGCCCGTGCGGCGTTTGAAGCGGCGTTGGCCTATTCGAAGGATCGCGTGCAGTTCGACAAGCCGATCATCGAACACCAGAGCATCGCCAATATGCTTGCGGACATGCACATGCAGATCAACGCGGCACGGCTGCTGATCTTGCACGCGGCGAGATTGCGTTCGGCGGGGAAACCGTGTTTATCGGAGGCTTCGCAGGCCAAGTTGTTTGCTTCGGAAATGGCCGAGAAGGTCTGTTCGTCGGCGATTCAGATTCATGGCGGGTATGGGTATCTGGAAGATTATCCGGTCGAAAAATACTACCGCGATGCGCGGATTACCCAGATTTATGAAGGGTCGAGCGAAATACAGCGGATGGTGATTGCGCGGGATTTGAAGAACTATCAGTTGTGATTGTGTCCGGCCCCTTTTCCCTCACCCCAGCCCTCTCCCAGAGGGAGAGGGGGCCGATCGAGGTGTCTGGCGTTTTGCATCGACCTGAAAGACCGGGTCCATTATGGATTCGGTGATGTGCATCCAGGTCGGCGCAGATCATCAATATCCCCCAATCAGTCCCCTCTCCCTCCGGGAGAGGGCTAGGGTGAGGGGCTTTTAAGCTCAATTCAAATCACTTGCCCTGGAACTCCGGCGCACGCTTGGCCACAAACGCCGCCATCCCTTCTTTCTGATCCTGCGTCGCAAACGCTGCATGGAATACCCGACGCTCAAAACGCACGCCTTCCGTCAGGTTCACTTCAAAGGCACGGTTGACACTCTCCTTGACCATCATCGCAATCGGCAACGACTTGCTCGCAATCACCGCAGCGACTTTCAGCGCTTCATCCAGCAGCTCATCACTCGGCACAATCCGCGCGACAATCCCGCAACGCTCCGCTTCCACCGCATCAATCAAGCGCCCGCTCAAGCACATCTCCATGGCCTTGGCCTTGCCGACTGCGCGGGTCAAACGCTGGGTGCCGCCCATGCCCGGCAGCACGCCGAGGTTGATTTCCGGTTGACCGAACCTGGCGTTGTCGCCGGCCAGAATGAAGTCGCACATCAGCGCCAGTTCACAGCCACCGCCGAGGGCAAAACCGTTCACTGCAGCGATGATCGGCTTGCGGCGGTTGGCCACGCGATCGCTGTCGCTGAACAGATCGTCCATGTAGATCTGCGGGTAGGTCAGCTCAGCCATTTCCTTGATGTCGGCACCGGCGGCGAAAGCCTTTTTCGAACCGGTGATGACGATGCAACCGATGTTCGCGTCCGCTTCCAGCATATCCAGCGCCTGGTTCACTTCGCTGACCAGTTGCGCGTTCAGGGCGTTCAGCGCCTGCGGACGGTTGAGGGTAATCAGGCCAACACGGCCATGGTTTTCCAGCAGAATCGTTTCGTAAGCCATGGGTAAAATTCCTTGTCAGAGATTGCGCGAAATGACCATACGCTGAATGTCGCTGGTACCTTCGTAGATCTGGCAGACGCGCACGTCGCGGTAGATACGTTCCAGCGGGAAGTCGTTGAGATAACCGTAACCGCCGAGGGTTTGCAATGCCATCGAGCAGACCTTCTCGGCCATTTCCGAAGCGAACAGTTTGGCCATCGACGCCTCGACCAGTGCTGGCTGGCCGCTGTCACGCAGGGCCGCCGCGTAATGCACCATCTGCCGGGCGACGGCAATTTGCGTGGCCATGTCCGCGAGGCGGAATGCGACGGCTTGATGTTCGATGATCGGCTTGCCGAAGGTGTCACGCTCGCGGGCGTAATCACGCGCGGCTTCAAATGCGGCACGGGCCATGCCCACCGATTGCGAAGCGATGCCAACGCGACCGCCCTCAAGATTGGCCAAGGCGATTTTGTAGCCCTCGCCCTCCTCGCCCAAACGGTTGGCCACCGGCACCTTCACGTCTTCGAAAAGAATCTGGCAGGTGTCGGAGGCGTGCTGGCCGAGCTTGTCTTCGACCCGCGCAACTTTGTAGCCCGGCGAATCAGTCGGCACGATAAACGCGCTGATGCCGCGCTTGCCAGCGCTCGGATCGGTCACGGCAAAGACGATGACGATCCCGGCGTTCTGCCCGGACGTGATGAACTGTTTGCAACCGTTCAGCACGTAGTGATCGCCTTCCAGCCGCGCACGGGTTTTCAGGCTGCTGGCGTCGGAACCGGCCTGCGGTTCGGTCAGCGCAAAGGCACCGAGCATGGCGCCGCTGGCCAGCGGTTTGAGGAAGCGTTCGCGCTGATCGTCGTTGCCGAACTTGAGGATCGGCACGCAGCCGACCGAGTTGTGCACGCTCATGATCGTCGAGCAGGCACCGTCACCGGCAGCGATTTCTTCCAGGGCCATGGCGTAGGCCAGGTAGCCGGTGTCGCAACCGCCCCACTGCTCCGGCACGAGCATGCCGAAGAAGCCCAGCTCGGCCATTTCAGCGATGGCTTCCTTGGGGAAACGGTGCTCGCGATCCCACTCGGCGGCGAACGGCTTGAGGCGTTCCTCGGCGAACTGCCGGGCCATGTCGCGGATCTGGGTTTGGTCTTCGTTGGGAATCATGGTGAATCCTTAAATCCGGGTTACCACAATCCCCTGTAGGAGCTGCCGCAGGCTGCGATCTTTTGATCTTGCTTTTGTTTTCCAAAAATCAAAGTCAAAAGATCGCAGCCTGCGGC